>NZ_JBPGXM010000014.1:0-48514 GCF_056755495.1 Leifsonia sp. KNZ12-8B | reverse complement strand
AGATGTGTATAAGAGACAGATTCCGGGGGAACAGCGGCAGAACGACGCCCCTCGCGGGTGGCCGGTGCGGCTCAGGACTGGTGCGAGAGCTCCTCGGCCACCAGGAAGGCCAGCTCCAGCGACTGCATGTGGTTCAGGCGCGGGTCGCACAGCGACTCGTAGCGGGTCGCCAGCGTCTCCTCGTCGATCTGCTCCGAGCCGCCGAGGCACTCGGTGACGTCGTCGCCGGTGAGCTCGACGTGGATGCCGCCGGGGTTCGTCCCCGCCGCGCGGTGCGCCTCGAAGAAGCCCTTGACCTCGTCCACGACGTCGTCGAACCGGCGCGTCTTGTAGCCGGTCGGCGTAGTCAGGCCGTTGCCGTGCATCGGGTCGGTGACCCACAGCGGTGTCGCGTCGGAGCGCTTGATCGCCTCCAGCAGCGGCGGCAGGGCGTCGCGGATCTTGCCGGCGCCCATCCGCGTGATGAAGGTCAGGCGGCCGGGCTCGCGCTCGGGGTCGAGCTTGTCGATGAGCCGGAGCATGTCGTCGCGCGTCGTCGTCGGGCCGAGCTTCACGCCGATCGGGTTGCGCACCCGCGACAGGAAGTCGACGTGCGCGCCGTCGAGGTCGCGCGTGCGCTCCCCGATCCAGATGAAGTGCGCCGACGTGTTGTACGGCGTCCCGGTGCGCGAGTCGATGCGGGTCATCGGGCGCTCGTAGTCCATGAGCAGGCCCTCGTGGCTGGAGTAGAACTCCACCCGCTTCAGCTCGTCGAAGTCGGCGCCGGCGGCCTCCATGAACTTGATGGCCCGGTCGATCTCGCGCGCGAGGCCCTCGTACCGCTGGTTGGCCGGGTTGGCCGCGAAGCCCCTGTTCCAGCTGTGCACCTGGCGCAGGTCGGCGAAACCGCCCTGGGTGAAGGCGCGGATGAGGTTCAGCGTGGAGGCGGCGGTGTGGTAGCCCTGCACCAGCCGGCGCGGGTCGGCCTGGCGCGACTCCGGCGTGAAGTCGTAGCCGTTGACGATGTCGCCGCGGTACGCCGGCAGCGTCACGCCGCCGCGCGTCTCGGTGTCGCTGGAGCGCGGCTTGGCGAACTGGCCGGCCATGCGGCCCATCTTGATGACGGGGACGGAGGCCCCGTAGGTCAGCACGACCGCCATCTGCAGCACGGTCTTCACGCGGTTGCGGATCGCGTCCGCGGTCGCTCCGGCGAAGGTCTCGGCGCAGTCGCCGCCCTGGAGCAGGAACGCCTCGCCCTGCGCGGCCCTGGCCAGCCGCGTGCGCAGCTGGTCGACCTCGCCGGCGAACACCAGCGGCGGGAGGGTCGCGATCTCGGCCGAGGCGGCCGCGGCGGCCTCGGGGTCCGGCCACTCGGGCTGCTGCTTGATCGGGAGCGTGCGCCAATAGTCCAGGCCCTCGATCACGGACGCGTCTGGGGTGACGACGGGGTCGGTGGTCGTTGCAAGCACGTGCTGGGACACTGGTCTTCCGCTCGGATCGAGGCGCCGGCACTGCCGCGCGCCGGTGGATGGGGTGACTTCCGAGCCTACCGTGAAAGCTGGGCCCGCTTCTCCTTCACCGTGGACGCGTACACGTCCAGATACTCCTGGTCGCCCAGGCGGTGCAGCTCGTACATGATCTCGTCGGTGACCGAGCGCAGGATGAAGCGGTCGCCCTCCATCCCGTCGAAGCGGGAGAAGTCGAGCGGCTCGCCGATGATGATGCCGATGCGGCCGATCTTCGGCAGGCGGGTGCCGATCGGCATGATCTTGGCCGTGTCGACCATCGCGACCGGGACGACCGGGACGCCCGCCTCCAGGATCATGCGCGCCACGCCCGTGCGGCCGCGGTACAGCTTGCCGTCGGGGCTGCGGGTGCCCTCGGGGTAGATGCCGAGGATCTCACCCCGGGCCAGCACCCGGAGACCGGTGTTGAGCGACGCCTCCGACGCCTTGCCGCCGGAGCGGTCGATGGGGAGCTGGCCGGTGGCGTTCATGAACGCCTTGGTCGCCCATCCCTTCAGCCCTCTGCGGGTGAAGTAGTCGCTCTTGGCCAGGAAGGACACGTGCCGGTCGACCACGAGCGGCAGGAAGATCGAGTCGATGAACGACAGGTGGTTGCTGGCGAGGATGACGGCGCCCTCCGCGGGCACGTTCTCGAGCCCGACGACCCAGGGGCGGAAGATGCCCTTGAGGATCGGCCCAGCGATCACGTTCTTCATCAGCCAGTAGAACATCGCCTCAGAGCCTAACCCGCCGCGGCCCTCAGAGGGAGGCGGCGTGCAGGCGCGCCAGGTCGGCGGCGCCCACCACCCCGGCGTCGTTGACGAGCTCGGCGATCGTGAACTCGGGCTCCGGGTGGTACCCGCGCGCCGGGAGGTTCTCGAGGTAGGCCAGGCGGATGGGCTCCAGGAGGAGCTCGCCGGCCTGGGCGACGCCGCCGCCGAACACGAAGACCTGCGGGTCGAGGATGGCGCCGAGGCTCGCGCACGCCTGACCGAGCCAGTCGCCCAGCTGGCGCAGCGCGGCGAGGGCGCCCGGGTCTCCGGCCATGATGAGCGTGGAGATGTCGGTGCCGTTCAGCTCGCCGCCGTTGCGGGCGCGGACGTCGGCGAGCGCCTGGCCGATGCCTCCGGCGTCCGCCAGCTCGTTGGCCATCCGCTGCAGCGCCCGGCCGGAGCCGTACTGCTCGATGCAGCCGTGCGCGCCGCAGCCGCACGGCAGGCCGCCGGGGACGACGCGCATGTGGCCGATCTCGGCTCCCGCGCCGAACCCGCCCCGGAACAGCCGGTCGTTGCTCACGATCGCGCCGCCGACGCCGGTGCCGATGGTGAGGATGACCATGTCGCTGACCAGCCGGCCCGCGCCGAAGCGGAACTCCGCCCAGCCGGCCGCGTTCGCGTCGTTCTCGATCAGCACCGGCACATCGAGGCGGCGCTCGAGCTTCTCGCGGAACGGCTCGTGCCGCCAGTTGATGTTGGGCGCGTAGTACACGGTCGACTGCGCGGCGTCGATGAACCCGGCCGCGGCGACGCCGACGCCGGCGATCTGCTCCGGCCCCTGCTGCAGCCGCTGAACCATCCCGACGACGGCGTCCTCGATGAGGGCGGGGCTGCTCGCGTCGGTCGGGACGCGCTCCTCCCGCACGATGACGCCGAGCTCGTCGACCACCGCGCCCGCGATCTTGGTGCCGCCGATGTCGATTCCGATCGCGTGCACAGGCGGGCCTTCCTCGAAAGACGGGTGGAGTCGCCCTCCGGACGGGCGGAGGGCGTGGAGGTGGGGCGGCGGGTCGCGCTCGCGGGTGACTCCCGGCCGCACCATCTAGAGTGTAGTTAACCCGTGGGGCCGAAGCCATTCGGCCGCACAGCCCGTCCGCCGGTACCGAGGGAGCTACCGTGATCCAGTTCGAAACACCCGCCATCGTCCCCGCCGACCCCGAGGCGAACGCCACCGACCTCCTCGTGGACCGGGTGGCGGCCACGCCGGACGCGCCGCTGTTCGCCCTCCCCGACGGCGCCGGCTGGCGCGACGTCTCGGCCGCGGAGTTCCACCGGCAGGTGATCGCGCTGGCGAAGGGGCTCGTGGCCGCCGGCATCCAGCCGGGCGACAAGATCGGGCTGATGTGCCACACGCGCTACGAGTGGACGCTCATCGACTTCGCGACCTGGTTCGCGGGCGCCGTGCTGGTGCCGGTGTACGAGACCTCCTCCCCCGCCCAGATCCAGTGGAACATGGCCGACTCGGAGGCCGTCGCGATCATCCTCGAGACCGCGGAGATGCACGCCCGCTTCGACGAGGTGCACCCCGACCTCCCGCTCATCGGCAACGTGTGGCAGCTGCACCTGGGCGACCTCGACAAGCTCGTCGCCGCCGGAGCCGGCGTGCCGGACGAGGAGATCGAACGGCGCCGCCGCCTCGCGAAGGGCAGCGACCTCGGCACGCTGATCTACACGTCCGGCTCGACCGGGCGGCCGAAGGGCTGCGTGCTCACCCACGCGAACTTCGTGGAGCTGTCGCGCAACTCGGCCGAAGCGCTCACCGAGCTGATCCACCAGCCGGGCGGAGCCTCCACCCTCCTCTTCATCACGACCGCGCACGTGTTCGCGCGGTTCATCGCGGTGCTCTGCGTGACCGGCGGCGTGAAGGTCGGCCACCAGGCCGACACGAAGCAGCTGCTCCCGGCGCTCGAGAGCTTCAAGCCGACCTTCCTCCTCGCGGTCCCGCGCGTGTTCGAGAAGGTCTACAACTCGGCGGAGCAGAAGGCGGAGGCCGGCGGCAAGGGCAAGATCTTCCGCGCGGCGGCCGAGGTGGCGGTGGCGCACTCGAAGGCCGTGGAGGCCGGCGCCTCGATCCCGCTCGGCCTGAGGCTGAAGTTCGCGCTGTTCGACCGGCTCGTGTTCTCGAAGCTGCGCGCGGCGATGGGCGGCCGGGTGCGGTACGCGGTCTCCGGCTCCGCTCCGCTGGGCTCGCATCTCGGGCACTTCTTCCACAGCCTCGGCATCAAGGTGCTGGAGGGCTACGGGCTCACCGAGACGACCGCGCCGGCGACCGTCAACCTCCCGTCGAAGTTCAAGATCGGCACGGTCGGACCGGCCCTGCCCGGTGTCTCGATCCGGCTGGCGGACGACGGCGAGATCGAGGTGAAGGGCGTCGACGTCTTCAAGGAGTACTGGAAGAACCCCGCGGCGACCGAGGCCGCCTTCGACGACGGCTGGTTCAAGACCGGCGACCTCGGGTCGTTCGACGCCGACGGCTTCCTGACGATCACCGGACGCAAGAAGGAGATCATCGTCACCGCGGGCGGCAAGAACGTCTCGCCGGCGGCGCTCGAGGACCCGATCCGCTCCAACCCGCTGGTCGGGCAGGTGATCGTGGTCGGCGACCAGAAGCCGTTCATCTCCGCCCTGATCACGCTCGACACCGAGATGCTGCCGACCTGGCTCGCGAACAACGGCGAGGACAAGGACATGACGCTCGCCGAGGCGTCCATCAACCCCGCGGTGCACGCGGAGATCCAGCGCGCCATCGACGTGGCGAACGCGGGCGTCTCGCGCGCCGAGAGCGTCCGCAAGTTCGTGGTGCTGGCGACCGAGCTGACGGAGGCGAGCGGGCACCTGACGCCGAAGCTGAGCATCAAGCGCAACGTGATCCTCGCGGACTTCGCCGACGTGATCGACGGCATCTACAGCGACAACCCGCGCACCGAGGGCTTCTCGCTGGCGCACTGACCGCGTGCGGGCGGGCGCGCCGCGCAGCGCCGCGGCGCCCGCCGCTCAGACCTCGTCGCGCCAGGAGTGCTGAGGGGCGTAGCCCAGGAGGCGGCGGGCCTTCGCGATCGACAGGAGGGTGTCGTTGACCCCCAGGTCGCCCTTCAGCTCGACGCCCGGGAAGACCTCCGCCACCAGTTCCGCGTTGGGGCGCGCCATCACCGTGTCGGCCGCCGCGATGATGAAGCGGTCGAAGCCGGTGGTGTCCCACTCCAGCGCCTTCAGGATGGCCTGGGCGCCATCGCGCGCGTCGATGTAGCCCCACAGGTTCCACTTGCGCAGACGGGCGTCCGCGTCGAACGACGGGAACGCGGCGTAGTCCGCCGGCTCCATCACGTTCGAGAAGCGCAGCGCCACGATCTTCAGGGCCGGGTCCCAGCGCACCAGCTCGATCGCCATCTGCTCCTCGAGGTGCTTCACCAGCGAGTAGGTCGACTCCGGTCGCGCCGGGTACTCCTCGTCGACCGGGATGTACGGCGGCGGCACGTCGAACGGCAGGCCCAGCACGGTCTCGCTCGACGCGTACACGATGTTGCGGATGCCGGCCCGCCGCGCCGCCTGGAATACGTTGTACGTGGCGCGGATGTTGTTGTGGAAGGTCGCCGCGTCGGGCGCGATGCCCGGCGCCGGGATCGCGCCGAGGTGCACGATCGCGTCGAAGCCGGTGTGCTGGTCCTCGACGCCCAGGATCGCGTCCAGGACCTGGCCGAAGTCGGTCAGGTCGACGCGCACGAAGCCCGGTCCGCGCTCCCCGTTCGCGTCGAGGTTGATGACGGTGTGGCCGGCTGCGCGCAGCTCACGCACGACGGTGCGCCCGAGCTTGCCCGATCCTCCGGTGACGGCGATGTCCATGCCGTCGAGTCTAGGGGAGGGAGGCTAGAACCAGTCGCTCTCGCGCACCTGCTTCATCGCCTCGCGACGGGTGTCCTTGTCGAGGCGGTCGAGGTACAGCATCCCGTTCAGGTGGTCGGTCTCGTGCTGCAGCGCCTGCGCGAGCACGCCGGTGCCGGAGATCTCGATCTCCTTGCCGTCGAGGTCGACTCCGCGGACCCGGGCGAACGGATAGCGCGCCGTCTTGAACCACAGTCCGGGCACCGAGAGGCAGCCCTCGTCGACCAGCTCCGGCTCGCCAGACACCTCCACCAGCTCGGGGTTGATGACGTAGCCGACCTGACCGTCGACGTTGTAGCTGAACACGCGCTGGTTCACACCGATCTGCGGCGCGGCCACCCCGGCACGGCCGGGCGGCAGCACGCTGTCGACCAGATCCTCCACCAGCCCGCGCACGCCATCGTCGATCTGGTGGACCGGCTCGGACGGCGTCTTCAGCACGGGGTCGCCGAACAGGCGGATCTGGCGTTCGGTCACGGGTACTCCTCGGTGATGGCGTTGCTGGTGGTGGCGGTGCGGAGCTGCGTCAGTCGCGTTCGGCCGGCAGCCCCTCGACCACGAGTGCGGCGAGTGTGCGGGCCGAGAGCTGGGTGAGCGGCTTGAGGTTCTTCCACGAGACCACGGACCCGGCCGCCAGCTGGGGGTCGTACGGGATACGGACGATCTCGCGCACCCTCGAGCGGAAGTGCGACTCGATCTCCTCGAGCTTCACCAGGTTCGTGCCCTGCGTGGCCGTGTTGAGCGCGACCACGGCGTTGGAGACCAGGTCGCCGTAGCCGTTCGCCTCCAGCCAGGTCAGGGTCTCGGAGGCGAGGCGCGCCTCGTCGACGCTGCCGCCCGAGACGATCACGATCTCGTCGGCGCGCTGCAGCGTGGCCCGCATGACCGAGTGGACGATGCCGGTGCCGCAGTCGGTGAGGACGATCGAGTAGAACCGCGCGGCGAGGTCGGCGACCACGTTGTAGTCGTTCTCGTCGAACGCCTCCGACAGCAGCGGGTCGGTGTCGGAGGCCAGGATGTCGAGCCGGGTCTCGTCGCGCGACACGAGGGCCGAGAAGTCGGTGAAGCCGCCGATGCTCGCCGCCTTGTGCACGACGTCGCGGACGGTCGCGCGCGTCTGCTTGGGCACGCGCTCCGACAGGGTCCCGCGGTCGGGGTTCGCGTCGATCGCGACGATGCGGTCCTCGCGGGCGCTCGCGAGCGCCATCCCGAGCAGCGTCGTCACGGTGGTCTTGCCGACGCCGCCCTTGCGGGTGAGCACCGGCACGAACCGCGTGCCGCCCTCGAACTGCTTCTGGATGCGGTGGTCGAGCTCCTTGCGGGCGCGCACCTTCGCCGAGTCGCCGAGGTTCACGCCGCGGAACGTCGCGTTGTACACGAAGCGCTGCCACGGCCCCTCAGGCCCCGGCCGCGTCTTGCGGTTGATCTCGAGGAGCCGGTCGGCGGTCAGCATGGCCGCCGACTCGGGCTGCGGCGACGCCTCGCCGCGCAGGCGGTCGCGGCGCGACACCCCGTCGCGCGCCGGGGTCGGCGGCACGTCGGCCGCACGAGCCGGCTCGGGCGCGGTCGGCGTCGGGCCGGTGGCCGGCGAGGCCGCCAGCCGCGACGCGACGATGGCGACGGAGGTCGTGGTCGGCTCGGTCGGCGACGCGACGAACCCGGGGTCGACCGGGACGTCGTCGATCGCGACCGCGGCCTCGTCGGCCGGCATCTCCGGCGGCGGAGGCGCCGGGAGGTCGACGGCGATCTTCAGCGTCTCGGACGGTGTGAGCGTGAGCCCCTCGTCCGCGCGCGCGAGGGCACCGTCCTCGGGCTCCTCCGGCTTGTCCACCACGTCTCCTGCATTCTCCTTCCGCCTCCTGCGAGGCGACGGCGCCATTCTAGGCGTCAGCGTGTCGGGTCGTCGTGCTCGGCCGTCAGGCGGGGGTGATCACGACGAGCAGGTCGCCGGCGTCGACCTGCTGGGTCTTCGGGATCGCCAACCGCTCGATCGTGCCGCCGACGGGGGCGGTGATCGCCGCCTCCATCTTCATGGCCTCGATGGAGGCGACCGCCTGCCCGGGCGCGACGACGTCGCCGACCGCGACCTGCAGGGTCACGACGCCGGAGAACGGTGCGGCGATCTGGCCGGGCTTGGCCGTGTCGGCCTTCTCGGCCGCCTTGGTCTCGACGACGATGCTGCGGTCGCGGACGAACACCGGGCGCAGCTGCCCGTTGAGCGTCGTCATGACCGTGCGCATGCCCTTCTCGTCGGCCTCGCCGATCGCCTCCAGGCCCAGGTAGAGCCGCACGCCCTTGCTGAACTCGATGACGTGCTCCGAGCCCTGCGCGAGGCCGTACAGATAGTCGAGCGTGTCGACGACGGAGAGGTCGCCGAACAGCTCGCGCATCTGCTCGTAGATCCGCGTGGGGGCCGGGAAGAGGAGGCGGTTGAGGGTCGCGCGGCGCTCGGCGCTGTCGCCCTCGAGCGCGCTGGCGTCGTCCGCGGAGAGGTCCTCGACGCCGACCTTCACGGTCTTGCCCGCGAGCACCTTGGTGCGGAACGGCTCCGGCCAGCCGCCGGGCAGCTCGCCCAGCTCGCCGGCCATGAAGCCGACCACCGAGTCGGGGATGTCGTAGTTCTGCGGGTTCTCGGCGAAGTCGTCCGGGTCGGCCTTCACCGCGGCGAGGTGCAGGGCGAGGTCGCCGACGACCTTCGACGATGGGGTGACCTTCGGGATGCGGCCGAGGATGCGGTTGGCCGCCGCGTACATGTCCTCGACGAGCTCGAAGTCCTCGGCGAGCCCCAGCGCCTTCGCCTGCTGCCGCAGGTTCGACAGCTGGCCGCCGGGGATCTCGTGCTTGTACACGCGACCGGTCGGGCCCGGGAGGCCGGACTCGAACGGCGCGTAGACGTGGCGCACGGCCTCCCAGTACGGCTCGAGGTCCTCGACCGCGGAGAGCGAGATGCCGGTGTCGCGCTCGGTGTGGGCGAGCGCAGCGACGAGGGCGGAGGCGCTCGGCTGGCTCGTGGTGCCGGCCATCGGCGCGCTCGCGACGTCGACCGCGTCGGCGCCCGCGCGGGCGGCGGCGAGCAGCGTGGCGAGCTGGCCGCCCGGGGTGTCGTGCGTGTGCACGTGCACAGGGAGGTCGAACCGCTCGCGGAACGCGCCCACCAGCTTCTCGGCGGCGCTCGGCCGCAGCAGGCCGGCCATGTCCTTGATGGCGAGGATGTGCGCGCCCGAGTCGACGATCTGCTCCGCGAGGCGCAGGTAGTAGTCGAGGGTGTAGAGGTCCTCGTTCGGGTCGAGCAGGTCGCCGGTGTAGCAGACGGCGACCTCCGCCACCGCGGAGCCGGTGGCGAGCACCGACTCGATCGCCGGGCGCATCTGCGACACGTCGTTGAGCGCGTCGAAGATGCGGAAGATGTCGACGCCGGTCGAGGCGGCCTCGCGCACGAAGGCGTCGGTCACCTGGGTCGGGTACGGCGTGTAGCCGACGGTGTTGCGGCCGCGCAGCAGCATCTGGATGTTGATGTTCGGCAGGGCCTCGCGCAGGGCGGCCAGGCGCTCCCACGGGTCCTCGCCGAGGAAGCGGAGCGCGACGTCGTAGGTCGCGCCTCCCCACGCCTCCACCGACAGCAGCTCGGGCGTCATGCGGGCGACGTACGGCGCCACGGCGAGGAGGTCGCGGGTGCGGACGCGCGTCGCGAGCAGCGACTGGTGCGCGTCGCGGAACGTGGTCTCGGTCACGGCCAGCGCGGTCTGCTGCCGCAGCGCGTCGGCGAAGCCCTTCGGGCCGAGCTCCAGCAGGCGCTGGCGCGAGCCGGATGGCGCCGGGGCCGCGAGGTCGATGCGCGGGAGCTTGTCGGCGGGGTCGGCGGTCTCCGGCCGCGGGCCGTTGGGCTGGTTGACGGTCACGTCGGCGAGCCAGTTGAGCACCTTGGTGCCGCGGTCCTTGGAGGCGCGCCCCTTGAACAGCTCCGGCCGCTCCTCGATGAACGAGGTCGAGACGTTGCCGGCGATGAAGTCAGGGTCCTCCATCACGGCCTGCAGGAACGGGATGTTCGTGGCGACGCCGCGCACGCGGAACTCGGCCAGCGCACGGCGGGCGCGCAGCACGGCGGCCGGGAAGTCGCGGCCGCGGGTGATCAGCTTCGCGAGCATGGAGTCGAAGTGCGGGCTGATCTGGGCGCCCGGGTTGATCGTGCCGCCGTCGAGGCGGATGCCGGCGCCGCCCGGCGAGCGGTACGTCGTGATCTTGCCGGTGTCCGGGCGGAAGTTCGCGGTCGGGTCCTCGGTCGTGATGCGGCACTGGAGGGCCGCGCCGCGCATCTGCACCGTCTCCTGGCTGAGGCCGAGGTCGGCGAGGGTCTCCCCCGCCGCGATCCGGATCTGCGACTGGACGAGGTCGACGTCGGTGATCTCCTCCGTGACGGTGTGCTCGACCTGGATGCGCGGGTTCATCTCGATGAAGACGTGCTGGCCGGCGCGCTCGCCCGCGGTGTCCAGCAGGAACTCCACGGTGCCGGCGTTCTCGTAGCCGATCGACTTGGCGAAGGCGATCGCGTCGCGGTAGAGCGCCTGGCGGATGTCGTCCGAGAGGTTCGGCGCCGGGGCGATCTCGACCACCTTCTGGTGGCGGCGCTGCACCGAGCAGTCGCGCTCGAACAGGTGCATGGTGTCGCCGGTGGAGTCGGCGAGGATCTGCACCTCGATGTGGCGCGGGCGCAGCACGGCCTGCTCGAGGAACATGGTCGGGTCGCCGAACGCGCTGTCGGCCTCGCGCATCGCCTCCTCGAGCGCCGGACGCAGGTCCTGCTTGCTGTTCACGCGGCGCATGCCGCGCCCGCCGCCGCCGGCGACGGCCTTCGCGAAGATCGGGAAGCCGATCTCGTCGGCGCCGGCGAGCAGCTCCTCGATGTCGCGCGAGGGCGGGGTCGACTTGAGGACCGGGACGCCCGCGGCGATCGCGTGCTCCTTGGCGGTGACCTTGTTGCCCGCCATCTCGAGCACCTCGGCGCGGGGGCCGATGAAGGCGATGCCGGCCGCGCGTGCGGCGTCGGCCAGCTCGGGGTTCTCGGAGAGGAAGCCGTAGCCGGGGTAGATCGCGTCGGCGCCCGACTCCTTGGCGACGCGGATGATCTCCTGCACGTCGAGGTATGCCCGCACCGGATGCCCCGGCTCGCCGATCTGGTACGCCTCGTCGGCCTTCAGGCGGTGCATCGAGTTGCGGTCCTCGTACGGGAAGACGGCGACGGTCTGAGCACCGAGCTCATAGGCGGCCCGGAAGGCCCGGATGGCGATTTCACCGCGATTGGCAACGAGGATCTTACGGAACATGGGGACCTTTCGAGCAGGGGTCGACACCACACAGCAAACGGTTAGGTTCTCCAAGACTAGTAAAGGTAACGTGGCTCTCGTGCACGTACTCAGCGTTAGCTCCCTCAAGGGCGGTGTCGGAAAGACCACGGTGACGCTCGGACTTGCCTCGGCGGCGTTCGCGAAAGGACTCCGCACCCTGGTCGTCGACCTCGACCCGCAGTCCGATGTGTCGACCGGCATGGACATCCAGGTCGCCGGCCATCTCAACGTGGCCGACGTGCTGGCCTCCCCCAAGGAGAAGATCGTCCGCGCGGCGATCGCGCCCTCGGGCTGGACGAAGGGCCGCTCGGGCAAGATCGACGTCATGATCGGCAGCCCGTCGGCGATCAACTTCGACGGCCCGCACCCCAGCATCCGCGACATCTGGAAGCTGGAGGAGGCGCTCGCCAACGTCGAGCACGACTACGAGCTCGTGCTCATCGACTGCGCGCCCTCGCTCAACGCGCTGACCCGCACCGCGTGGGCGGCGAGCGACCGCGTCGCCGTCGTCACCGAGCCCGGCCTGTTCTCGGTCGCGGCCGCCGACCGCGCGCTGCGCGCGATCGAGGAGATCCGCCGCGGCCTGTCGCCGCGCCTCCAGCCGCTCGGCATCATCGTGAACCGCGCCCGCGTGCAGTCGTTGGAGCACCAGTTCCGGATCAAGGAGCTTCGCGACATGTTCGGCCCGCTGGTGCTGTCGCCGCAGCTGCCGGAGCGCACCTCGCTGCAGCAGGCGCAGGGAGCGGCCAAGCCCCTCCACGTCTGGCCCGGCGAGAGCGCGCAGGAGATGGCGCACAACTTCGACCTGCTGCTGGAGCGCGTGCTGCGCACCGCCCGCATCGGCGAGTACGCGACCCAGCCCACCGCCTGACCCGTTCCTCGGGCAGGCACGCGAGTACGCCCGAATTCGGGCGAAAACCGCCGACTACGCGGAGAATCCGCGTACTCGACGGTTGGAGTCGGGAGGGGTCAGGAGGCCTTGGTGCGGGCGGCGCGGCGCGCGGCCAGCTCGTCCATGGCGTCGGTCTGCGTGTCGAGCTCGACCAGGCTCGACTCGACCTCGCGGAGCACCTTGCCGACCGCGATGCCGAAGACGCCCTGCCCGCGGCTGACCAGGTCGATGACCTCGTCGTCGGAGGTGCAGAGGTAGACGCTCGCGCCATCGCTCATCAGCGTGGTCTGGGCGAGGTCGTTGACCCCGGACTCCCGCAGCTGGTTGACCGCCGTGCGGATCTGCTGCAGCGAGATGCCGGTGTCGAGGAGACGCTTGACGAGCTTCAGCACGAGGATGTCGCGGAAGCCGTACAGCCGCTGCGAGCCCGAGCCGGCTGCGCCGCGCACCGTGGGCTCGACGAGCCCGGTGCGGGCCCAGTAATCGAGCTGGCGGTAGGAGATGCCGGCCGCGCGGGCGGCGACGGCGCCGCGGTAGCCGTTGGTGTCGTCCATCTCGGGGAGGCCGTCGGTGAACAGCAGGCCCAGGTCGTAGCGGGCGACGCCGCCGTCACGACTCAGTTCGCTCATGGTGTTCGCCTCTCGACCGTTCGGATACCGCACACCGTGATGACCGGCGCTTCATCAACGGTACCCATGCGGAGGTCACCGGGCAACGACATCCGGACAATCGGCTCGGCGTGTCGAGGTCGGCGGGAGCCGATCGCGGCCGTCAGGGCCGCAGGCGCGCGAGCGCCGCGCGGATGATGCTGCCGCGGACGACGTCGAGCTGCCCCGCGATCTCGCGGGCGAGCTCGGCGGTCCTGGCCTGGCTCGACACGTCGTTGCGGCGCGCGATCGGGACGAGAGCCGTCTCGATCAGGCCGATCTCGCGCTCGGCGGCGGCACGGAATCCGCGCAGGTGCCGCGGCTCGATGCCCGTGCGGCTCAGCTCCGCCAGCGCCTTGAGCACGGTGAGGGCCTCGTCGCCGTAGACGTCGCCCGGCGTGATGAGGGAGGCGCTGATCGCCTCCTGCAGCAGCTCGGCAGAAGCGCCGGCCTCCCGCAGGAGCTCGTCGCGCTGCAGCCGGGTGCCCTTGTCGAGGATCGACGGCGCGCGACCGGTCCCCGGCATCGCCGGGTGCCGGCCGGCGTCGAGGTCGGCGAGGTACTTCTTGATGACCTTGAGCGGGAGGTAGTGGTCGCGCTGCATCTCGAGCACGGTCCGCAGCCGCTCCACGTCGGCGGGCGAGAACTTGCGGTACCCCGAGGCCGTGCGCGACGGCGAGACCAGTCCGCGCTCCTCGAGGAAGCGCAGCTTCGACGACGACAGGTCGGGGAACTCCGGCGTCAGCCGCGCGAGGACCTGGCCGATGCTGAGCAGGGCGGGGGACGCGGACTGCGCCCTCGCTGCCGGCCGGGCCACTAGCCGTTCGCCGCTGCGGCGAGGTCTTGGCGCGAGGCGTAGAAGGTCAGGCGGAACTTGCCGATCTGCACCTCGGCGGAGTCGGACAGGAGCGCGCTCTCGATGCGGACGCCGTCGTAGTACGTGCCGTTGAGCGAGCCCAGGTCGCGCACCTCGAAGGCGGTGCCGCGGCGGGTGAACTCGGCATGGCGGCGCGAGACGGTCACGTCGTCGAGGAAGATGTCGGCGTTGGGGTGCCGGCCGGCGCTCGTCACGTCGGCGTCGAGGAGGAACCGCGCGCCGGTGTTCGGTCCGCGCCGCACGATCAGCAGCGCCGACCCGGACGGGAGCGCACTGATGGCCTCCTGCTCCTCGGGCGAGACCTCCCCGTCGAGCGGGAACATCTTGGACACGAACTCCTCGCCGAAGCGGGCCGTCGTGTCCTCGTTCCCCGCCGCGCGCAGGGGGTTGTTCTCGGCGTCGCCGTCGGCGGGGCCGCTGGATGGAACGTTCTGGGTCTCGTCAGGCACCGTCAACCTCCTTCTCGTCCAGCGTATCGGAAAGCCGGCGCCTGTCATCGGCCGGAAGGCGGATTACGCGAGCGGTTTCGCGGATGTACACGATTCCGGCCCACCAGTAGAGGAACGCGCCCCACAGCGCGAAGGCCCAGCCGAGCGGCAGCGACCACGGCGCCAGCGGCTCGAACGCCTCCCCCAGCATCAGCAGCGGGAGCGCCCAGAACAGGCAGAACGTCGCGACCTTGCCCAGGTGGTGCACCGGGAGGGGGCCGAACCCGTGGTTCGCCAGCACGACCCCGAGGACCGCGAGCATGACGTCGCGGGCGACGATCACCGCGACGAGCCACCACGGGATGACCTCGCGCCAGGCGAGGCCGATCAACGCGGCGAAGATGTAGAGCCGGTCGGCCGCGGGGTCGAGCAGCTGGCCCAACCGGGAGACCTGGCCGAGCCGCCTGGCCAGCCAGCCGTCGAGGAAGTCGGTGATGCTGGACACGACCAGCACCAGCAGCGCGAGCGCATCCTCCCCCGCGATCACCAGGACGAGGAAGACGGGGACGAGGGCCAGCCGGAAGAAGCTGAGGACGTTCGGGATCGTCCAGACGCGCGAGCTCACCCCGTCGGGCGGGACCGCTGCCTGGGCGCCGACACCATCCACTCCTCCACTCTAGCGAGCGGCGCTCCGCGGCCTGCATCCTGACCGCGCGCGCCCCACGCCCCTAGGATGTGGCCGTGGATCCGATCATCGTCTGTCTCTGGCTGCTGGCGGCCGTCTGCGCCGCGACCTGGGTGCTGTCGCTCGTCACGAACGAGCACTCCTGGGTCGACCGCATCTGGTCGATCGTGCCGGTGGCGTACGCCTGGATCTTCGCCGGGGCGGCCGGGCTCGCCGACGCGCGGCTCGACCTGGTCGCCGTGCTGGTGACGCTGTGGGGCCTCCGGCTCACGTTCAACTTCGCCCGCAAGGGCGGCTACCGGCCGGGCGGAGAGGACTACCGGTGGGAGGTGCTGCGCGGCCGGATGAGCCCGGCGCTGTTCCAGGTGTTCAACCTCCTGTTCATCGTGATCTACCAGAACGTGCTGCTCCTGCTCATCACGCTGCCGATGTGGACGGCGTACCAGCACCGCACGCCGCTGAACCCGCTCGACCTGGTCTGCGCGGCGCTCTTCCTCGCCTTCCTGGTCGGCGAGACCGTCGCCGACCAGCAGCAGTGGGAGTTCCACCGCTGGAAGAAGGCGGAGGCCGCCGCCGGCCGCACGCCCGACCCACGGTTCCTGCAGACCGGGCTGTTCCGCTACTCCCGGCACCCTAATTTCTTCTTCGAGCAGGCGCAGTGGTGGGTGGTGTTCCTGTTCGGGTGCGTGGCCGCCGGCTCGCTGCTGCAGTGGACCGTGATCGGACCGCTGCTGCTGACCGGGCTGTTCATCGGCTCCACCGTCTTCACCGAGAGCATCTCGCGCTCGCGCTACCCGGAGTACGCGGAGTACCAGCGCCGGGTGTCGCCGATCGTGCCGTGGCTCCCGGCGCGCGGAGAGGTCGTCAGCGCGCCGCGCTGACCGAGCCCGGCCGCGGCGGCTTCGGGAACGCCGAGCGCATGTGGTCGGAGTCGAGGTAGTCGGCCACGCCGATCAGGATGAGGCTGAACACGATCTGCTCGGTGACCATCCAGAGCGGGTACAGCCCGGGGACCGCGGCGATGACGAGCGTGACGACAGGGAAGATCTTCGAGAACAGCCGCAGCCGCGAGTACGCCCAGTAGTAGCCCTTGGTGGCGCGCCAGGCGAAGTAGAACAGCGTGACCGTCATGCCGAGGACGACGACCGACCGCATCCACACAGGGAAGGGCACCGATACGCCGTCGAGGGCGAGCACGACGGCGACGGCGACCGCGGCCGTACCGATCAGCAGCTCGACGACGAGCAGCCAGGCGATGACGTGGAAGGCGCGCCGGGTGCGCGGGTCGTCGCGCCCCTCCTCCGGCACCGTGTACGCCGCATGGCGGCCGCCCGCGAGGCGGTCGAGACGCGAGAGCAGAGCTTCCACCCCTCCACCGTAACCCGGACTACGGTGGAGGCATGTCGTGCATCCGCTTCAACACCCCTGCCCAGCGCCAGGCGATGCGGGCGGCCCGCCCCGCCATGCTCACGGCCGAGGAGGCGGCGGCGCTGCACCCGGCGCCCGAGGTGACCGAGAGCAAGATCCGCCGGCTGCGCCTGCTCGCGACCGACGCGAATCCGAAGATCCGGGAGGCCGTGGCGAGCAGCTACAACACCCCCGTCGACGTGTTCGAGGCGCTGGCGAAGGACCCCGACGATGGCGTGCGCGGGTGCGTGGCGAAGAACGAGGCGACACCCTGCGACATCCTGCGCGAATTGGCCGCCGACCGGTCCGAGACCGTCCGCGGCTGGGTCGCTGTCAACTACTTCGTGCCGGCCGACGTGATGGAGACCCTCGCGAAGGACAGGAGCCGCACGGTGCGCAGCCTCGTGCAATGGAAGGCGTCGCTGGCGGAGGAGTCGCTCGCCGAGCGCGAGGCCGCGGCGGTCTGACCGTGGCCGACAGCGTGCGCGTCGACTCCTGGGCGTGGGCCGTCCGGCTGTTCAAGACGCGCTCGGCGGCCTCCGACGCCTGCAAGGCGGGCCACCTCAAGGTCAACGGCGAGCGCGCGAAGCCGTCGCAGCCGGTGAAGGTCGGCGACGAGGTGCGCGCGTTCGTCGCGGGCAGCGAGAAGATCTACATCGCCCGCCGGCTGATCGTGAAGCGCGTCGGTGCGGCGGTGGCGGCCGAGTGCTTCGAGGACCGCACGCCGCCTCCCCCGCCGAAGACGGAGGCGCCGCTCGCCGTGCTGCGCGAGCGCGGCGCCGGTCGGCCGACCAAGCGCGACCGGAGGCTCCTGGACCAGCTGCGGGGACGCTGATGGCGCGGGCGCGCATCGGCATCTCGGGCTGGACGTACGCGCCGTGGCGCGGCGTCTTCTACCCGAAGGGGCTGCCGCACCGGGCGGAGCTGCCGTACGCGGCCGAGCGGCTGGACTCGATCGAGATCAACGGCAGCTTCTACTCGCTGCAGCGCCCCTCCAGCTACCGCACGTGGGCCGAGCACACCCCGGACGACTTCGTCTTCGCGGTCAAGGGCGGCCGGTACATCACGCACATCCTGCGGCTGAAGAACGCGAGGACCGCGGTCGCGAACTTCTTCGCGTCGGGAGTGCTGGCGCTCGGGCCGAAGCTCGGGCCGCTGCTGTGGCAGCTGCCGCCCACCCTGCCGCTCGACCCGGAGGAACTGGACGCGTTCCTGGCGATGCTCCCGCGCTCGACGACGGCCGCCGCGACGCTCGCGGGCGAGGCGACGCTCGACGAGGACCGCACGCACACGGCCGTCACCGCCGACCTGCCGCTGCGGCACGCGGTGGAGGCGCGCCACGAGTCGTTCACGGACCCCGCGTTCGTCCGGGTCGCCCGGGACCACGGCGTCGCCGTGGTCGTGGCGGACACCGCCGGCCGCTACCCCGTGATCCGCGAGGTGACCGCCGACTTCATGTACGTGCGCCTCCATGGCGACGAGGAGCTGTACACGAGCGGGTACGACGACGAGGCGCTCGACCGCTGGGCCGCCGACATGCGGGGCTGGCTCGCCGACGGCCTCGACGTCTACGCGTACTTCGACAACGACGTGAAGGTGCGGGCCCCGTACGACGCGATGGCACTGCGCGAGCGGCTGCGCTGAGGGGGCGGCCCGGGCAGGGCGGCGTCAGTTCTGCAGGACCGACAGCACGTTGCCCGCCGGATCGCGGAACCAGGCGATGTCGGGCCCGCGGTCCTGACTGCGGCCGCGCATCACGCCCTTCGCGTCGGTGGGCAGCTCGTCGCCGTAGATCTTCGTCGTCACCCCGCGCGCGTTGAGGTCGTCGACCGCCGCGTCGATGTCCGCCACCACCAGGTTCAGGATGGTGAAGCTCGCGGGCGTGTGATCGGGCTTGGGGTAGATGAAGACGTGCCCGCCCGCGGGGAGGGCGAGGTCGAGGTTGCCCATCGGGCCGTCGGTCACCTCCAGCCCGAGAGTGTCGCGATAGAAGGCGCGCGCCGCGTCGATGTCGTCGACGCTGAAGCCGCTGAAGATGTCGAGTGGGGTGACCATGGGGTCATGGTCGCGCGCGGCACCGGCCCGTGTCTAGACGAACTCCGGCTGGACGAAGCGCGGCTGGACGAACTGAAGCTAGACGAAGCGCAGCGACTCCTGGAGGCGGGTGCGCAGGTCGAAGACACGGTCGACGCTCTCGCGGCCGGCCGCGCTGGCCCCGTCGCGCAGGATCGACGGCAGCAGGGAGCGGCGCACGAGCAGCGAGCCCGCCAGCCTCCCGCGCTGGACCACGTCGAACGGGACCGCGAGGTCGTCGTCCGGCACGACGACGATCAGCCCGGTGAAGCGGACGCCCGCCTGGCGGCCCACGGCCTTCGCCGCACGCTGGAGCTCGCGGAACGGCTCCTCGCCCGGGTGGAGCGTCGGCCCGACGATCTCGCCCTTCGCCAGCTTGACCTCGCCGCCCCAGTCGGCCGAGCGGACGGCGAACAGGCCGGCGGGGCCGAGGACGATGTGGTCGAGCTTGTCGTCCGAGTGCGGCACGGCGACGTCGTTCCAGATGGTGAAGCCGATGCCGAGGCCGGCCACCGCGCGGGCGGTCGCCTCCTCGGCGAGCGCCTCCGCCAGCAGCCCGCGGATCTCGCGCGGAGCCGACCGCACCAGTGCGGGGTCGTAGGGGTCGTCGAGGTCGGTGCCGCGGCCCATCCACTCGCGCATGAGGGAGAGGTAGCGCTCGCGCGCGCGGCCGCCGGGGTGCCCGTAGGAGCGGGCGCGGACACCGGCGCCGCCGCTGCCGCCGCGCTGCCGGGTGGGGTGCACGGTCGCGCTGAATCCGCCGGGGCCGGCATCGCCGGAGACGGCGTCGACGACGACGCCCTCGCCGCGGTCGTAGCGGGCGCGGTCCTCGGGGTCGCCGATGAGCTCCCACGCCGCCTGGACGGCCTGGAACGCGGCGGCCGAGCCTCCGGTGTCCGGGTGGGTCTCGCGGAGCAGGCGACGGTACGCCCGGCGCAGCTCGTCGTGGCCGACGGTCGCGCTGACGCCGAGCACCTCGTAGGGGGTGGGCGAGGCGGGACTGTCGCTCATCGTGCTCTCGGGTCTGGTCGGAACAGGGGTCGAACACCGAGACTAGCGCGCGGATCCGCGAATTCGCTCGATGTGCGTGGTCGCCAGATTGCGGCCCGTTTCTGACCGCATGCGGGTGGAGAGTGGAGGGACAACCGAGAGAGAGGGACGAACATGGCCATCACCGACTGGCGCATCGAGCTCATCACGCTCCCCGTGGCCGACGTCGACCGCGCGAAGGAGTTCTACGTCGACCGGCTGGGCTGGAACGCGGATCACGACCACCGCGTCTCCCCCACGCTGCGCTTCGTGCAGGTCACGCCTCCGGGCTCCGCGTGCTCCATCGCGTTCGGCGAGGGGCTCACCGAGCGCGAGCCCGGCACGATGTCCGGCCTGCAGATCGTGATCCCGGACGCGGACGCCGCGCTCGCGCACCTGCTGGAGAACGGCATCGCGGCCGAGGGCGTCGCCGACCTGGACTGGGGACGGTTCGTGACCTTCGCTGATCCGGACGGCAACGAGTGGGCGCTCCAGCAGCTGCCGCCACGGCCGGCCGAGTGAGTCAGGCGTTCCAGACCCAGATCAGCAGGAGCGTCACCACGAAGCCGCACGCGTAGTTGATCCACAGGAAGCGCCGCCAGCCCCGGTTGGCGGCGCTCGCGCGCTCGTCGGGCACCGTGAGGTAGGGCGCGGCTGTCGCGATGTACGGCAGGGCCAGGACCGCGGCGAGCGGCCCCGGCCACGGGGTGAACAGCATCGCGACGCCGGCGAGCGCCCAGGCCGCGACCGCCAGCTGCGTGGTGCGCGCGGCGCCGAGCACGGTCGCGATCGAGGCGATGCCTCCCTCCCGGTCGGGCACCACGTCCTGCACGGCGCCGAAGGCGTGGCTGCCGACGCCCCACAGGAAGAAGGCGACGAGGATCAGCCACAGGCCCGGCGTGAAGGCCGCGCCCGCGAGCACGAGGCCGTACAGTGCCGGACTGACGAAGTGGAAGCTGGAGGTCGCCGAGTCGAGGAAGGGCACCTCCTTGAACCGCAGCCCCTTCACCGAGTAGGCGACGACCGCGAACAGGCTGAGCGCGAGCACCAGCCAGGACAGCGGCGAGCCGACGATCACCAGGTAGACGACGAACGGCACGCAGGCCACGGCGGCCGCGATGAGCGTGCGGCGGTGCATCCCGCGGTCGAGCAGTGCCCCCTCTGCGCCGCCCTTGCGCGGGTTGCGCAGGTCGGACTCGTAGTCGAAGACGTCGTTGATGCCGTACATCGCGAGGTTGTACGGGATGAGGAAGAAGAGCGTGCCGACGATCAGCGTCGCATCCACCTGCCGCGTGGTCAGCAGGTAAGCCGCAGCGAACGGGAAGGCGGTGTTGATCCAGCTGAGCGGGCGGGAGGCGAGCAGCAGCTGGCGCAGCGCGGAGGGAGGGGCGGCCTGGGCGGTCATGAGCGGGTCCTCCTCCGCCGCAGCAGCAGCCAGACCGCCGGGAGCAGCAGGAGGGCCGCGAGGGGGTACGAGAAGTCCTCGATCGGCACGAGGCCGAGCCGAGCCCCGCTGATGCGGTCGTCGGCGTAGGTCATCAGGCCGACCCCGATCATGAGGTTGTCGAAGACGGCGGTGAGGACGAGCACGACCACGGCGGCGATCGCGACGGGGAGGGTCCAGCGGCGGAGCAGCTCCCTGCGGTCCGGCGAGATCGCCAGTGCGATGCCGAGCACGATGGCGGCGACGGCGACGAAGACGACGCTCAGGAGGAGGTACGTCACCGCTCCTCCCGCCTCGCGGCCGCGCGGTCGAGCACCAGCCGGGCGCCGAAGATCAGCACGAGCGTGAGGTAGCAGAGGAAGAGGAGGAAGAAGACCTCCTCCAGGGTCAGCTCGGGCGCCAGCTCGATGCCGGTCAGCGCGGGCGACGGCCCCCGCGCGAACACGCCGAGCGCGATCCCGGCGGCGTCCCACGCCAGGAAGAACAGCACGCCGACGGCGACGGTGATCGCCGCGCGGCGCGCGTCCCGCCAGAAGACCAGGCGGAAGCGGCGGTCGAGCAGCACCATCGCGGCCAGCGCGACCAGGAGGCACGCCAGGTAGGCGACGCTCACGACACGGGCTCCCGGTGCGCGACCGGCCGCAGCGGCTCCGGCAGCGGACCGGCGGTGAGGTCGCCGCGCAGGCGCTTCACGACGAGCTCGGCGCTGATGAGGCACATGGGCAGGCCGATGCCCGGGATGGTGGAGCAGCCGGCGTAGTAGAGGTCCTCGACCCGGCGCGAGGCGTCGCCCGGCCGGAAGAACGCGCTCTGCCGCAGGGTGTGTGCGGGGCCGAGCGCGCCTCCGCGCCACGCGTTGAACGAGGAGGCGAAGTCGTCGGGGCCGACCGTGCGGCGCAGGATCACCCGGTCGGCGAGGTCGGGGATGCCCGCCCAGGAGGCGATCTGCGCGATGGCGGCGTCGGCGGTGCGCTCCACGAGCCGGTCGCCTGCGCCGTCGATGCCGCCGGCGCCGATCGACACGTCGGCGGGCACGGGCACCAGGACGAACAGGTTCTCGCAGCCGGCCGGCGCCACCGACGGGTCGGTCTCGCTCGGCTTGCAGACGTAGAGCGACGCCGGGTCGGGGATGCCGGGGTCGGCGCCGTAGATGCGCTCGAAGTTCGCCGCCCAGTCGGTGGTGAACAGGAGGTTGTGGTGCGTCAGCTGAGGCAGCCTCCCCTCGACGCCGAGCATGGCGAGCACCGCGCCGGGGCCGGGGTCGCGGCGGTCCCAGGAGCTCTCGGGGTGGCTGCGGAGCGCGGGCGGCAGCAGGTGCGTCTCGGTGAAGTGGAGGTCGGCCGCCGACACGACGACGTCGGCGGCGAGCTCGTGCCTGCTGCCGTCGGCCGTCTCGTAGGTCACGCCCGCGGCGCGCGCCCGCGCGCTCGAGAGCAGCGAGCGGCCGGACGGCGGCGCGGTGCGGATGCCCGTCACGCGGGCGCCGGTGACCAGGCGCGCTCCTGCCTGCTCGGCGAGGGCGGCGATCCGTTCGATGAGCGTCGTGAAGCCGCCGAGCGGATAGCGGACGCCGTCGTCGAGGTCGAGGTGGCTCATCAGGCTGTACATGCTCGGAGCGCGGTCGGGCGAGGTGCCGAGGAAGACCGCGGGATAGCCGAGGATCTGGCGCAGCACGACGTCGTCGACCGTGCGGGCCGCATGGCTCTCGAGCGAGCGCAGGAGCAGACGGGCCAGCGTGCCGGTCCGGCGCACGACCTCCCCGCTCAGCAGCGGCCGGTAGGAGGCGAAGGTGCCGTAGAGGAAGCGGTCGACGGCCAGGCGGTAGGTCTCCCCCGCGTCGGCCAGGTAGCGGTCGAGGGCGGCGCCGGCGCCAGGCTCGACGCTCTCGAACAGCGCCCGGTTCGCCTCCCCCGCCTGCCGCACGTCGAGCGGAGGGCGGCCGTCCTCGGCGAAGACGCGGTAGCCGGGGTCGAGGGTGACGAGGTCGAGCTGCTCGGCGGTGCTCGTGCCGAGCAGCCGGAAGAAGTGGTCGAACACCTCCGGCATGAGGTACCAGGAGGGGCCGGTGTCGAAGCGGAAGCCGTCGTGCTGCCACAGCCCGGCCCGGCCGCCGACCTCGCGGTTCTGCTCGAGCATCGTCACCGTGTGGCCCTCGCGCGCGAGGAGCGCGGCGGTGGCGAGACCGGCGATGCCGCCGCCGATGACGGCGACCGTCCGCGGCGGCGTCGTGGCCGCGCCCGCGTTCATCGCAGCATCCCGGTGCTCGCGCGCACGACGATGGTGAGCTTGGTCCGGTTCGGGACGCTGATCCTCCTGCGCAGCAGCTCGCTCGCCGGGGTGGCGCGGATGCGGTCGCTCAGCTCGGCGAACAGGCCGTGCGCGGCCGCGATGGCCCGGCGGCAGTTGTCCGGCAGCTCGGGGATGGCGTCGGCCGCCGCCGCGAGATCGCTGTCGATGTCGACCACCAGCGCCAGCTTCTGCCGCTCGGTCAGCCGCGCGGGGTCGATCCCGGGGAAGTAGCTGCGGCAGAGCTCGGCGTAGTCGACCGCGAGGTCGCGCAGGAAGTTGATCTTCTGGAAGGCGGCACCGAGCCTGCGCGCCCCCGCCTCCAGCCGGCGGCGCGTCGCGTCCGGCACCGGGCGATCGGCGAGGAACACCGCCAGGCACATCAGCCCGACGACCTCGGCCGAGCCGTAGATGTAGGCGCTCAGCTCGTCGGCGGTGAAGTCCACGGGGCTGAGGTCCCGGCGCATGGAGGCGAAGAAGGGCCGGGTGAGGTCGGTCCCGATCCCCGTCGCCCGGGCGGTGACGGCGAAGGCGTGCACGACGACGTTCGCGCTGTAGCCCGTGCGCATCGCACGCTCGGTGTCCGCTTCGAGGGCGTCGAGGAGCTCGCGCTGGTCGTCCACGCTCAGACCGGCCTGGGCGGCGGCGCCGTCGACGATCTCGTCGGCGATGCGGACCAGCGCGTAGACGTCCTCGATGCGCGGGCGGACCTCCGCTCCGAGCAGCCTGGTGGCCATCCCGAACGAGGTGGAGTACTCGCGGATGATGGTGGCGGCGCCGCCGTGCGCGGCGCGCGTGTACAGCGCGAGGTCGGTGGGAGGGGCGCTCGCGGCTGCGGCGGGCGCCTCGGGTGCGCGGGTCATACGGTCCTCCCGATGCAGCTGCGGGCGAGGTCGGAGAGCGGGGCGGCGAGCGTCGACGGCACGCCGGGGTCGTCGAGGAGCGCGAGCGCGGCCGACACGTGATCGGCGAGCAGGCCCTCGACGAACCGG
Source organism: Leifsonia sp. KNZ12-8B (assembly GCF_056755495.1). NCBI lineage: Bacteria > Bacillati > Actinomycetota > Actinomycetes > Micrococcales > Microbacteriaceae > Leifsonia > Leifsonia sp. KNZ12-8B. Next base: position 24,273 of record NZ_JBPGXM010000014.1, on the reverse strand, counting down.
CGGGCGCCGCACGCCTCCAGCGCGGCGGCGAGCGCCTCCGCGTCGTCGTCGCCGGGATCGTGGCGCTCGAGGAGGTCGGCGACGGCGGCCCAGCCGGTGGTGCTGCGGGCGTAGGCGATGAGGGTCGTCTCCTTGCCCTCCCGGAGATCGCTGAGGACGCTCTTGCCGGTGACGTCGGGGGCGCCGAACACGCCGAGAAGGTCGTCGCCGAGCTGGAAGGCGATGCCGACGAGCCGCCCGTACTCGGCGAGGCGGTCGAGGAGGTCGCCCTCCGCCCCGGCGAGGATGGCCCCGGCGAGCAGCGGGCCGGCGACGGAGTATGCGGCGGTCTTGTGCTCGGTCATGCGGAGGACATCGGCGAGCTCCGGGCTGCCGAGCCCGGTGGAGAGCCGCACGTCGGCGAGCTCGCCGGCCGCGGTGACGAAGACGGAGTGGTCGAGCACGTCGAGCAGCCGGTCGCGCATCCCGGCGGGCACGTCGAGCCGGGCGACGACCGAGGACGCGGCGTGGATGAGCAGGTCTCCGGCGAGGATGGCGGCGGATTCGCCCCACAGCCGGGCCGTCGGTCCCGCGGCACCGCGCTCGGCGGCGTCGGCTGCGAACTCGCCCGCGATGTTGGGACGACCGCGGCGTACGACGTCGCCGTCGATGACGTCGTCGTGGAGGAGGAAGGCGGTGTGCAGGAGCTCGAAGGCGACGGCTGTGTCGAGGGCGGCGTCGGCGAGCGCCGGGCCCCCCGCCTCCCCGCTCGCCCCGGAGAGCGCGCGGAACGCGGAGAGCACGAACCGGGGGCGGATGCGCTTGCCGCCGTCGGCCGCGGCGCGGGCGCTGCACCAGAGCCGGAGGTACTCGTCGCCGTAGCCGGCGGCGCGGGCGATGCGCTCGGCGAAGAAGGCGGCGATCCTGCCGTCGACGGCCGCGAGGTCGTCGACGGCCGGGATGGCGGTCGTTGCCGGGAAGGCGGGCGTGGCCGGGACCCCCGCGAGGTCGATGCGCGGCTGGAGCTGAGTCATCGTGGCCTCCGTCTCTCGCGTCGCCTGACGACATTGTCTAGCTTGGTTAGCAAATAACTTAGCATGCTTCTCACGTTTGGGAATAGGATGTGCGCATGGCCTCGAGGGACGACGCGCGCCGCATCAGCGGGGCGCTCACCGACCCCCGCGTCATCGACCCCCGGCAGGAACTCGTCCGCCACGACGACCTGAGCGAGGACGAGCTCGCGCAGGTGATGGGCGTCCTCGACGCGATGCGCGAGTGGCGCGAGGCCGAGCAGCGGCTCAGCTTCGAGTCGCGCAGCCGCATGAAGCTCAACGAGACCGACATGAAGGCGCTGCGGTACATCATCGCGTCCAGCAACGCCGACGTCGCGGTGACCGCGGGCGCGCTCGCCGAGCACCTCCACATCTCCACCGCGTCCACCACCAAGCTGCTCGACCGGCTGGAGCGCGCCGGGCACATCGTGCGCCGGCCGCACCCCACCGACCGCCGCGCCGTGACCGTCGACATCACGCCGGAGACGCACCGCGAGGTCCGCCGCACGATGGGCCGGCAGCACGCCAGGCGCTTCGAGGTGGCCAGGGCGCTGACGCCGGCGGAGCGGGAGATCGTCACCCGCTTCCTGCGCGACCTCAGCGCGACCACGCTCATCACGGCGCCCCCGGACTGACTCCGGCGCGCTGCGAGCGCTCCGCCTCCGCGACGATCCGGTTCGCCATGCCCTCGAACACGATGCCGTGGAAGGGCAGGATCGCGAACCAGTACAGCCGGCCGGAGAGCCCGCGCGGGAAGAACACCGCGCGCTGGCGGTAGCGCGACCCTCCACCCTCCGCCGGCTCGACGTGCAGCTCGAGCCAGGCGCGGCCGGGGACGAGCATCTCGGCGCGCAGGCGCAGGTCGCTCCCCCGGCGCAGCTGCTCCACCCGCCACCAGTCGAGCGCCTCCCCGGTGTGCAGGCGGTCGGCGTCGCGGCGCCCGCGCCGCAGGCCGACGCCGCCGACCAGCTTGTCGAGCCAGCCGCGCAGCGCCCAGGCCAGCGGGAAGGAGTACCAGCCGCGCTCCCCGCCGATGCCCTCGACCACGCGCCACAGGGCCTCCGGGTCGGCGCGGCTGGTCCGCTCGCGCACGTCGGTGTAGACGGTGTGCCCGGACCAGTCCGGATCGCTCGGCAGCGCGTCGCTCGGGGCGCCGGAGACCGAGGAGTTCAGCCAGCTCGTCTCGACATCCCCCGCCCGCATCTTCGCGAGCGCCAGTCGGACGGAGGCGCGGTAGCCGGTCAGGCCTCCCGCGGGCGGCGGGATCACGGCGTCGATGTCGTGCTCGCGCACCACGCAGTCGTACTGCAGCGACTCGATGATCGGCACGGCGAGGCTGCGCGGGATCGGGGTGACGAGGTTCACCCATTGCGACGCGAGCCACGGCGTGAACACGGGGAGGGAGGCGATGGGCCGCTGGGGCAGGCCCGCCTCCACCGCGTAGCCGTTCATCATCTGGCCGTAGCGCAGGATGTCGGGGCCGCCGATGTCGAAGGCGCGCGAGACCTCCGCGGGCAGCTCGGCGGCCTCCAGGAGGTAGTGCAGCACGTCGCGCACCGCGATCGGCTGGATGCGGTTGCGCACCCAGCGCGGCGCCGGCATGTACGGCAGCACCTCGGTGAGGTGCCGGATCATCTCGAACGACGCGGACCCCGAGCCGATAACGACGCCCGCCTGCAGCACCACGGTCGGGACGCCGGAGGCCAGGAGCACGCGGCCGACCTCCACCCGCGAGCGGAGATGCTGCGACAGCGGACCGTCCGGGTGCAGGGCCCCGAGGTAGACGATGCGCGAGACGCCCGCGGCGGCCGACGCGTCGGCCACGGCCCGCGCAGCCGCCGCCTCCTCCTGCTCGAAGTCGCCGCGGGCGCGCATCGAGTGCACGAGGTAGTAGACGACGTCCATGCCAGCCACCGCACGCGCGACGGCCTCCGCGTCGCCGAGGTCGCCCTCCACCACCTCCACCCGGTCCGCCCACGGCACGTCGGCGAGCTTCTGCGGCGAGCGCGCGAGCACGCGCACGGTGTGCCCCCTGGCGAGCAGCCGGGGGACCAGCCGGCCGCCGATGTAGCCGGTGGCGCCGGTGACGAGGATGCGGCGGGCGGTCATGCGCCGACCATACGCCTGGCGTACGGCGCGTGGCTTCCCGGAATACCCGTCGGCTCAGGCCGTCCCGTACGCTGAGAGGCATGGGCAAGCTCGTTTACGGAGGGACAACGGAGATCGGCTTCGACGACCGTGTCCTTGCGCACCTGCAGATCGTCATCGGCCTCAAGCTGCGTCGCAAGGAGGGGTTCTTCTTCTCGTGGCGCGACGAGCAGAGCGTCGGCGATGGCCGCAGCGCCATCTGGATCGACCCCGCCGTTCCGCTGCTGTTCCGCTACAGCGGCGGACGGCCTCCGCGCATCAACCGGGAATGGCTGGAGCAGCTGACGATCTCGTCGAACAGCGCGCAGGGCCTCCAGCTCACCGAGGAGATCGGGGCGGTCGGCGCCGACGAGGTCCAGGCCGACACGCCGCCCGGGCGCTAAGGCCGGGCCGAGAGGCCGGGCCGACCTCCCGCAGACGACGAAGAACCCCGCGCTCGTGGAGCGCGGGGTTCTTCGTGGTCCAGGCGGCTCGGCCGCTCAGCGGAGGCGGCCGCTCAGCGCAGGCGGCCGCTCAGCGGAGGTACTCGAGCAGCTCGGGGCAGCGCAGGCGCTTGAGGCTGCGGGTCTCCAGCTGGCGGACCCGCTCGCGGGTGATGCCGTAGACCTCGCCGACCTCGTCGAGCGTCATCGGCTTCTGCCCGTCGAGGCCGAAGCGCATCCGGATGACCTTGGCGTCGCGCGGCGGCAGCTCGCGGAGGCGCTCCTCCAGGTCGCGGTGACGGAACTCCACCTCGACGGTCTCGGAGGGGCCGGGGGCGTCGCCGTCCTCGATCAGGTCGCCGAGCTCCGCGCCCTCGTTCTCGCCGACCGGCACGGCCAGCGACACGGTCTCGGAGTCGCTCATCTGCAGCTTGTGCACCTCGTGCGGCTCGAGGTTGGCCGCCTCAGCCATCTCCTCGAGGGTGGGCGTGCGGCCCAACTCGCCGCCCAGGTCGCGGCGGATGCGGTCCAGCTTGTCGATCTTCTCGACGGTGTGGACGGGGATGCGGATCAGGCGCGCGGTGTCGGCGATGCCGCGGAGGATCGACTGGCGGATCCACCAGGTGGCGTACGTCGAGAACTTGTTGCCGGTGCGGTAGTCGAACTTCTCGACCGCGCGCACCAGACCGAGGTTGCCCTCCTGGATCAGGTCCATCACCGGGAGGCCGCGGCCGGCGTAGCGCTTGGCGATGCTGACCACCAGGCGGAGGTTCGCCTCGATGAAGCGCTCGAAGGCGCGCTTGCCGTCGTCGGCGAGGTACTGCAGCTCACGCTTCTCCCGCGGGGTGAGTCCCGGCCGCTTCGCGAGCCGCTCGCCGGCGAGCACGCCGACCTCGATGCGCTTCGCCAGCGCCACTTCTTCGTCCGCCGTCAGCAGGCGGGTCCGTCCGATCGAGTTGAGGTAGTCCCGTACGGGGTCACTGGTCACTTCGAGCACAGTCATCGTTGCATCCCATTCAGCTCGTCTGTCGGTGCGATCCGCCACCGCGAACGGTGGGGTCGTTAGCCAAGGTAAGCAAGGGGCCCACTGCCCCAACAAGGGGTTGACAGGCGCTGCTGGAGTGCGCTAGCCGGACATCGCTGCGCTTTCTGCGCGGTTTGTCAAGGTGCTCCCGGAGCATTCGAGGCACTCGTACAGTCCCGAAACGTGAGTGCGCAGACATCCGACCCCCGGGCGGGGTCACTGAAGACCATCCGGACGACGATCCCGGCGAGGCTCGACCGCCTCCCCTGGTCCCGGTTCCATTGGCTCGTCGTGCTGGGGCTCGGCACCGTGTGGATCCTCGACGGGCTCGAGGTCACCATCGTCGGAGCCATCGGCAGCCGGCTCACCGAGCCGGACTCCGGCCTCGGCCTGACCACCGCGGAGGTCGGTCTCGCCGCCGCGATCTACGTCGCCGGCGCGTGCGTCGGCTCCCTCGTGTTCGGGTATCTGACCGACCGGTTCGGCCGGAAGAAGCTGTTCATCCTGACGCTGGGCCTCTACCTCGTCGCGACCGTGCTGACCGCGTTCTCGTTCACGCCGTGGATGTTCTACCTGTTCCGGTTCTTCACCGGCGCGGGCATCGGCGGCGAATACGCGGCCATCAACTCGGCGATCGACGAACTGATCCCGGCGCGGCGCCGCGGCCTCGTCGACCTCGCGATCAACGGTTCGTACTGGCTGGGGACGGCCTTCGGCGCCATCCTCACCGTCTTCCTGCTCAACGAGGACCTGTTCGCACCGGACATCGGATGGCGCATCGCGTTCGGCCTGGGCGCGGTGCTGGGCCTCGTGATCCTCCTGGTCCGCCGCAACGTGCCGGAGTCCCCGCGCTGGATGTTCATCCACGGCCGCGACGAGGAGGCCGAGAAGGAGGTCGCCGAGATCGAGGAGGGCGTCGAGAAGGACACGGGCACCGCCCTCGATCCGGTCCCCGACGACAAGGGCATCGAGATCCACCAGCGCCGGTCGACCGGCTTCGGCGAGATCGTCCGCGTCGCGGTGACGCAGTACCCGAAGCGGTTCGTGCTCGGACTGTCGCTGTTCATCGGCCAGGCGTTCCTGTACAACGCGGTGTTCTTCACGTACTCGCTGGTGCTCACCAAGCTGCTGGGCGTTCCGGACGACGTCGCACCGTGGGCGCTCGTACCGATCGCGATCGGCAACTTCCTCGGCCCGTTCCTGCTCGGCCATCTGTTCGACACCGTCGGTCGCCGGTTCATGATCACGCTGTCGTACGTCGGCTCCGGCGTGCTGCTGGTCGGCACCGCCATCCTGTTCGACATGGGCGCGCTGGACGCGTTCTGGCTCACCGCCTGCTGGATGGTCGTGTTCTTCTTCGCGTCCGCCGGCGCCAGCTCCGCGTACCTGACCGTGAGCGAGATCTTCCCGATGGAGACGCGCGCCATGGCGATCGCGTTCTTCTACGCGGTCGGCACCGGCATCGGCGGCATCATCGGCCCGATCCTGTTCGGGCACCTGATCGAGGGCGGCATCCACTCGGTCGTCCTCGGCTACTACCTCGGCGCCGGCCTCATGATCGCCGCCGGGCTGGTGGAGCTGTTCCTCGGCGTGGATGCGGAGGGCAAGTCGCTGGAGGACATCGCCTCCCCCCTCTCTGCCCAGACCCCGGCGCAGAAACCGGCGACGAAGTCCTGAGCTGACTGCGCTTCGCGCGATCGAGTCGGCGTGCAAGAGCTCCAGGAGCGCAGGCTCGGGGGCACGGCCTCCTGACACGTCGATGATCTCGCCCTGGCGGTAGCGGTCGAAGATGCGCGGATCGATGTAGCTGTTGCGCGCGATCGCCGGGGTGTTGCCCAGGGCCGCCGCCGCCTCGTTCACCGCCGCGCTGATGCGCTTCTTGCGCTGCGAGTCCGAGCCGCCTGGGCCCAGCTCGGCGAGCGCCTTCGCGGCGACGATCGTGCCGTGCAGGGTGCGGAAGTCCTTCGCGGTGAACTCGCCCCGGGTCTGCCGCCGGATGTACTCGTTCAGCGACGCCGGGCGGATGGTGTGCCAGGTGCCGTCCTTCCACGACAGCAGGCGCGAGCGCTGACCGCGCAGGGCGACGATCGACGAGAGCAGCTCGGCGAGGTCGGCGTCGCTGATCGTGCTGGCCCACTTCTGCGCCGACTTGGCGGGGAAGGTCAGCGTGATGTCGTCGCCGTCGATGCGCACGTGCCGGCACAGCAGCGTGGTCAGCCCGCGGCTGCCGTTGGCGTGCAGGTACTCCTCGCTGCCGATCCGGATGCTGCCGAGGTCGATGATGCGGAACGCGGCGGCGAGGATGCGGTCGCGCCCGAACCCCTCCTCGCGGAGGTCCATCGTCACCTTGCGGCGCGCCGACGGCAGGGTCTCGGCCAGCTGCGCCGCGCGCTCGAACTTGAGGCGGTCCTGATGCAGCCGCCAGGTGTCGTGGTAGCGGTACTGCCGGCGACCGGCCTGATCGGTCCCGACCGCCTGGATGTGGCCGCGCGCGTCTGGCGAGATCCACACGTCCTGCCAGGCAGGAGGGATGACCAGCGAGCGGATGCGCTCCAGCTCGCGCTCGTCCACGATCCGGTTGCCCGCCTCGTCCTCGTAGACCGGCCCGGAGTCGGTCATCCTCCGGTGGTAGCCGGGGCCGGACGGATTGCTGCGCTTGAGCCGCGGGCTCACGCGGGCTTCTTCGCCGTCTTCTTCGCCGGCGCCTTCCTGGTGGTGGTCGACTTCGAGGTGCTGGACTTCGAGGCCGTCGCGCTCTTCGTCGTGCTCTTCGCGGTCGCGGACTTCTTCGCCGCGGGCTTCTCGTCGTCCTTCGCTCCGCCGGAGGACCGCGACGACCGGCTGCGCTCGACGCTGCGCTGCAGCGCCTCCATGAGGTCGATGACCTCGCCGCCGCCCTTCTTGCCGCCCTCGGCCTCCTCGCCGAACGTCTCGGCGGTGTCGACGCTCTCGCCCTGCTCGAGCTTGGCGTCGATCAGCTTGCGCAGCTCCTCCTGGTACTCGTCGCTGAACTTCTCCGGTTCGAAGTCGCCGGCGAAGCTCTCCATGAGGGCGGCCGACAGCTTGAGCTCGCGCTCGGTGATGCGCGGTGAGGAGTCGAGGGCCGGGAAGTCCGCCTCCCGGATCTCGTCGTGCCACAGCAGCGTCTGCAGCACGAGCACGTTGCCGCGCACCCGCAGGGCGCCGAGCCGGGTCTTCTGCCGCAGCGCGAAGTTCACGATCGCCGTGCGGTCCTCGTCCTCGAGCGTCTTGCGGAGCAGCGCGTAGGCCTTGAGCGACTTGGAGTCGGGCTCGAGGTAGTAGCTGCGATCGAACATCATGGGGTCGAGCTGCTCGTTGGGCACGAACTCCACGACGTCGATCTCGCGGCTGCGCTCAGCCGGCAGCGAGGCGATGTCCTCCGCGGTGAGGATGACCGTCCGCTCGCCGTCGTCGTACGCCTTCACGATGTGCTCGTACGGGACGATCTTGCCGTCGATCTCGCAGCGGCGCTGATAGCGGATGCGCCCGCCGTCCGCGTCGTGCACCTGGTGCAGGGGAACGTCGTGGTCTTCGGTCGCGCTGTAGACCTTCACCGGCACATTGACCAGTCCGAAGGTGATGGCGCCCGTCCAAATGGCCCTCATGCCGTACATGGTGTCCGTGCCGGGCCCGGTAATCAAGCCTGACCTGGACGGGAGGGCCACGCCGCCGCCCCTGGCGTACGGTGTGGCCATGGCTGCCCAGGACTCCGCACCGCCGGCGAGCACCGAGGATGCGAGCACCGAGGAGGTGCGCATCGACGGCCACCGGGTCACGCTCACCCACCTCGACAAGGTCATGTACCCGGAGACCGGGACGACCAAGCGCGACGTGATCGACTACTACAGCGCCGTCGCCGACGTCATGATCCCGCACGTGCGCGACCGGATCGCGACCCGCAAGCGCTGGGTCGACGGCGTCGGGACGCCCGAGCATCCCGGCCAGGTGTTCTTCCAGAAGAACCTCGACCAGCGGTCGACGCCGAGCTGGGTGCGCCAGCGGGAGGTCGTGCACAAGAGCAGCACCAACTCCTATCCCCTGGTGAACGACCGGGCGACGCTGATCTGGCTCGCCCAGACGGCCTCCCTGGAGCTGCACGTGCCGCAGTGGCGCGTCGGGCGCGGGCGCGGCTTCCGCAACCCCGACCGGTTCGTGATCGACCTCGACCCCGGCGAGGGCGTCACGCTCGCCGACTGCGCCGAGGTCGCCCGGCTGGCCAAGACCATCCTGGGCGGGATGGGTCTCTCGCCCGTGCCCGTGACCAGCGGCTCGAAAGGCATCCACCTCTACGCCGGCCTCGACGGGTCGCAGACCGGCGAGCAGGTCGCCGCGGTCGCGCACGAACTGGCCAGGGCGCTCGAGGCCGACCATCCGGACCTCGTCGTCAGCGACATGAAGAAGGCGCTGCGCGCGGGCAAGGTGCTCATCGACTGGAGTCAGAACAATCCGGCCAAGACGACGGTCGCCCCCTACTCGCTGCGCGGGCGGTTCCGGCCGACCGTCGCGGTGCCGCGCACCTGGCGGGAGCTCGCGGCGAAGGACCTCCGCCACCTCGAGCTCGGCGAGGTGCTGCAGCGCATCCGCCGCCGCGGCGACCCCCTCGCCGGGCTCGCGGCCGGCCGGCTCGACGAGGAGGAGCTGCGGGAGGAGGTGGAGCGGGAGGACGTGAAGCGGGAACGCGTAGAGGTTCCGGCCTCCTTGCCCTCGGCCACCGTGCCCTCCGCCGCCGTGCCCTCCGCCACCGTGCCCGTCTCCCCCATGCTCGCGACGCTCGGCTCGGCCGCCGACATCTCGGACGAGTCCGAGTGGGCGTTCGAGATGAAATGGGACGGCATCCGCGCCGTCGCCGAGGTGCGCGACGGCCGCCTCCGCCTCACCACCCGCAACGGCAACGACGTCACCGTGACCTATCCCGACCTCGCCGGGCTCGTCGACCTCGCGGACGGCCACGACCTCGTGCTCGACGGCGAGGTCGTCACCCTGGACCGGTCGGGCCGCCCGGACTTCGGCCTCCTGCAGACCAGGATGGGACTCACCCGTCCCGCCGACGTCCGCACGGCCCTGACGCGCGCGCCCGCGCACTACATGGTGTTCGACATCCTGGAGCTGGACGGCGCCGACCTGCGGGCCCGCACCTACGACGAGCGGCGCCGGACGCTGCTCGCGACCCTGACCCCGCCGCCGGACGACGCGGTGCAGGTGCCGCCCGCGTTCGACGGCGACCTCGCCCACGCCATCGCCTCCAGCGCCCAGCTCGGGCTGGAGGGCGTGATGGCCAAGCAGCGCGACAGCACGTACGCGACCGGCCGCCGCTCTCGCGCCTGGATCAAGATCAAGCACCACAAGACCCAGGAGGTCGTCATCGGCGGCTGGACCCCGGGCACCGGCCGCCGCGCGAACACGATCGGCGCGCTGCTGCTCGGCCTCCCGGACGGCGACGGCCTCCGCTACGTCGGCAAGGTGGGCACGGGCTTCAGCGACGCGGTCCTCGACGAGCTGACCGCCCTCCTGGGCCGGATCGAGGTCCCGGACAGCCCGCTGCGCGACGTGCCGCGCCCCGACGCGCGAGCGGCCCACTGGGTGCGGCCGCAGTACGTGGGCGAGGTGGAGTTCGCGGAGTGGACGGGCACCGACCGCCTGCGGCAGCCGAGCTGGCGCGGACTGCGACCCGACAAGGCGGTGGAGCAGGTGGTGCGGGAGGGGTAGACAGGTCTTGCAAGAAATATATATGTAACACTATGGTCGGTCTCGACGCGGGGATGCGCCTCGCGCCGAAGGGAACCGATGATGATCCGCAGACTCGCGGCGGCGGCGACTGTCGCAACGCTCGTCACAACCGGCCTGGTCCTGGACACGGCGAGCGCGCCGAGCGCCTCGTCCGTCGAATGCGTCCAGAACGTGACGATCTGGCAGGCGTACAACAAGTGCGCCGGAGTGCCCGCACGGCACTGGGACGCGATCCGCAACTCCGCCTCGAAGTACGGGAACTGGGCCTCCGCGGGGCAGTGGTCGCGGCAGTCGTCCTGCTGGGCGAACGTCGTCTCGTACGGCTACTCGCTCAAGGCCTGAGCGGTGAGGCGAGGGGCACTCCGCGGAGCGGTCGCAGTCGCGTCGGCTCTGCTCGCGTGCACGCTCGCGGGCTGCTCGTCGCCCGGAGCCGCGGCGGCACCGCAGGAATCGATCGATCTCACCGGTCCGTGGGCGGCCGACTTCGAGCGGGCGTATGGGCAGGCCGGCAGCGACTACGAGCGCCGGGTGCTCCGGGACGGCACCGTCACCGCCGTCGAGTACGAGCAGACCAGGCAGCACCTGCGGTCGTGCGTGGGCGACTCGGGGTACACGATCGAGTGGGACGCGCGAGGCGGATTCGAGCTGGGCTCGGCCTCCGGGACGTACCCGGACGACTTCTTCGCGGCCTCCGACCCCGTCCTGCGGTCCTGCGAGTCGCGGTGGGTCGGATCGATCACGTATCTCTTCGAGCAGGTGCGGCGGAATCCCGAGAAGAAGGACGAGGGCGCGATCCAGCTCAGCTGCCTCCGCCGCGCCGGGCTGGTCGACGCCGCATACAGCCGCGAGCGCTTGCAGCGTGACACCGAGAAGGACTCCCTCCCCTACGATCCGATGTCCGAGGCGGCGCAGCGATGCGCGCTCGACCCGCTCGGCCTCTGGTACACGGGATGAGGCGCATCGTGGCGGCCGGCGGATCGGTCCTCGGCATCGCGGGCGTCGTCGCGGCGAGCGCCGCAGCGGCCGCCGTCGCGCTGCTCGTGCCGATGCCGGGCCCCGCGACCCTCGCCGCTCCGCAGCGGGCGACGACCGTTGCGGTGACGGAACGCACCTTCGACGACTCCCGGCAGGCGCAGCTCCGGGTCGTCCGGGGGTCGCCGCGCTCGGTGACGGCGCCCCGCAGCGGCCTGCTCACCTCGCTGGACTGCGCGAGCGGCGGCCCGGTCGGCTCCGGGTCGGTCGTCGCGACGATCGACGGAACTCCGGTGATCGCACTCGCGACGAGCCTGCCGCTCTGGCGAGACCTCCATCCCGGTGATCGAGGCGATGACGTGCGCGCACTGCAGGCCGAACTCAGCCGGCTGGGGCACGGCACCGAGGCGGACGGCGTCGTCGGACGATCGACCGTGCGGGCGGCCGGCGAGCTTCTCAGGGCCGCAGGGACACCACCGGACGCCTCCGCCGACGCGGCCACGATCTCCGCCGCCCGGTTCGCGTGGCTCCCCGCCGCCGAAGGGACGGCCGAACGCTGCTCGGGAATCGTCGGCGCCCCCGTCGCGGCGGGCAACGAGCTGATCGGATTGCCGCCGGAGGTCGTCGCCGCGCGCCTGAGCAGCATCCCCGGCGATGCCTCCCCCGGCCCGCGCGTCGTCCGGCTGGGCGGCCTCGAGGTGAACGTGGACGGCGACGGTGCGGTCACCGATCGCGATGCGCTGCGACGACTGGCGGGCGCCCCCGAGGTGGCGGCGGCCGTCGCAGACACCAGGGGTTCCGCATCCCTCGTCGTGCAGTGGAGACTGGCTCGGCCGATCGATGTGCTCGTGGTTCCGCCATCGGCCCTCTGGGATGTGCGCGACGGACGCGGCTGCGTCCTCGCCTCGGGCGCTGCGGCGCCCGTCCTCGTCGAGGTCGCCGGGTCCGATCTCGGTCAGTCCTTCGTGCTCGCCCCGGCGAAGCCGACAATTCACGCCGTCGTGGTTCGTCCCTCGAAGACTCGACCGTGTCGGTGACCCTGCACGGCGTCGGCTATGCCCTTCCGGGAGGCCGCCTGCTGTTCCACGACATGACCCATGTCTTCGCACCCGCGACGGTCACGGGCGTCGTCGGTCCGAGCGGAAGCGGCAAGTCGACGCTGCTCGGCATCGTCGCCGGGATGATCCGTCCCTCGACCGGTCGCGTGGAACGGCCGGCGGGTCGCTGCGTCTGGGTCTTCCAGAACCCGCACGGCGTGGCCCGCCGTGCCGCCCTCGACCACGTCGCGCTCCCGCTCCTCGCCCGCGGCCACTCACGTCGAGCCGCTGAGCGGACGGCGCTGGGCCTGCTGGAGACGTTCCTGCTGGCTGACCGCGCGGCCACGCCGTTCTCGGCACTGTCAGGTGGAGAGGCGCAGCGGCTCATGCTCGCGCGGGCGGTGGCCGCCGAGCCGGACGTCCTCCTCATCGACGAGCCGACCGCCCAGCTGGATCGCGACACCGCACGCCAGGTGAACGCCGTCATCGCCCGTACTGCGCAGGGCGGAGCCGCCGTCGTCGTCGCGACCCACGACGATGGCACACGCGAGGCCTGCGACCAGCTTGTCCACCTCGGGGATTCCGGATGACGGCGACCCGGCCCCGCGCCCGCATGCGTGTCCGCGAGGCGCTGCGCGAGGCGGCGCGCGACATCCGCTCCGGCGCGGGCAGGACCGTGCTGTTCGCCGTCGTCTTCCTCGTGGCGGCGGGCGGTCCGGCGCTGGGAGCAGTGCTGAGCTCCCTCGACACCATCGTCGCCGCGCGCGACTACGTCGCCGCGGGTGCAGCGACATACGTCGTGAAGGCGGACGCTCGCATCGACGGTCGCGCGTGCGACGCCCTCGTACGCGACGCGAACGTTCGCGCCGCCGGGGCGGTGCGCGCCGCCGATGCCCCGCTGACGGACGCAGCGCTCCCCGGCACCCCCATCCCGCTGTTCTCGGTGACCGGCGGGTTCGCGGCGGTACTCGGCGTCAGCGCCGACCGGGCGGGCATCCTGGTGAGCGCCCCCGTCGCCGACTCCCTCGGGGTGCGCCCCGGCGATGCCCTGGAGACGACGAGCGGGTCGGTGCCGGTGACTGCAGAATTCGCGTATCCCGACGACGGACGGGATCCGCTGCTCGCCTTCGCCGCCGCCGAACCCGTGCCGGACGACGGCCGCCGGTTCGATGCCTGCTGGGCCGTCATCTGGCCGGCCGACGAGCACGCGGTCGCCGCGCTCGGCCGGACCGTCGTGCCAAAGGCGGCCGATGGCGACGGCCGCGCCCTCCTGTCCCAGCTCAATCCGGGGCGCGGGGGCCGCTTCGACACGACCACGCCGTTCGGTCGCGCGCCGGCCGTCCTGCTGGCCGTCGCGGCCGGGTCGGTCGTCGGTGCCCTGTCGGTGGCCCGCCGCCGGCTCGCGATCGCGTCGGACCTGCACGTCGGGGCCGGTCGCGGCGCCATCATCGTCTCTCTCGTCGCGCAGACCATGTGCTGGGTGACGTGCGGCGGCTCCGCTGCCCTGGCGATCGCGGTGCTCGCGCTCCGCGTGGAGGACGCCGACCGCCTCCCGCTGCTCGCCCAGACCGCGGTCGTCGTCGCCGCTGCGGGCTCGGCCGCCATCGGAGCCACCGCTCTCGCGGTCGGCGTCGTGCGGGAGAAAGCGCTGTTCTGCTACTTCCGGAGCCGCTGAGGCCCACCGCCGGATGCGGCTGCCGTCGGCCGGACCCTCACTCCGGTCCTCACGCCGGCCGCTCCTCCCCGTGCGCCGCCGGCGAGTACACCCGCAGCGCGCCCGGGAGCAGGCGCAGCCGCAGCCGCTTCGGGTCGCCGGGGGTGGTGGTCGACGCCTCGCCGTCGTGCGCGTAGCCGGGGTCGTCGCCGGCCGCCGCGATGGTCAGGTCGCGCGTCGTGTACTGGTCGATCACCGGCGGGCCCTGCAGCATCGGCAGGCGGGCGACCAGCGCATCCGCCGTACCGCCGAGGGCCAGGGCGACCGCGCCGCGGGTGCGGGGGCGGCCGCCGGCGAAGAGGACGCGGACGTCGAGGAGGCCGTCGTCCAGCCTCCTGCGCTCGATCGGCGCCACGGTCACCGGGTAGTACCGGTCGACGCCCACGAAGACCGACCAGACGCGGCGACGCCGGCCGTCGAGCTCTACGTCGAGCGGGCTGCCGTCGCGGACCACCCGGATCGCCGCGACCAGCGCGGCGATCGGCTTGCCGAGGCGCTTCTCGTGCCGCTCCCGCTCGGCGACGAACGCGGGGTAGATGCCGACGGAGGCCGTGTTCAGCACCGTGATCGGCTCGCCGTCCGCGAAGGCCAGCTCCGCGACGTCCACCGCGCGGCCGGTGCCCGCGGCGAGCGCGTCGAGCGCGTTGTCGATGCTGTCGAGCAGAGCGGCCTTCGCGAAGTGGTTGAAGGTGCCGCCGGGGAGAACCAGCAGCGGCAGCTCCGCCCGTCGCGCCAGGTGCGCGACCGCGGCCACCGAGCCGTCGCCGCCGGACACGCCGAGGATGCGCGGGGGGTCGGCCGACTGCAGGCGGTCGGAGACGATCGCCGCCACATCGTCGCCCTCCTGGAGGGTGTGCACGACGGCGCGCGGCAGGCGCTCGTTCAGCACCTCCCCCGCGTCCGGGCGGCCGAGCCCCGCGCCGGACGACGGGTTCACGACGACGAAGAGACCCTCGCCGTCCGTGGAGGCCGGGAGCTCGATCGTCTCCGCGGTCGGCGGGTCGCGGCGCGCCTCGGCGAGCGCCTTGCCGGCCGGGAGCACCGCCCGGAGCGCCAGCGCGGCTCCCGCGCCGATGGCTGCGCCGCCGATCACGTCCGACAGCCAGTGCGCCCCCGTGTGCAGCCGCGAGTAGCCGACCCCGGCGGCGAGCGGCGCGAGCGCGGCGCCGGCGGCGGGCCACTCCAGGGCGACGCCTGTCGCGAACGCGGCCGCGCTCGCGGTGTGCCCCGACGGGAACGACGGCGACGTCGGCGACCGGCCGGCGCTGACCTCCATCCCGATCTCCCGCCGGCTGCAGCGGTCGCCGCCGACCAGCTGCTTGCCGACGACGTTCGCGACGAGGCTGGCGATGCCCAGGGACGCCAGGCCGCGGAGGGCCGCACGCGGCCTCCCGAGCAGCATGAGGACGCCCGCCGCGGCGAACCAGAGCTTGCCGTGGTTCGCGGCGCGGGTCAGCAGGGTCCAGAAGCGATCCGAGGCCGGCCCCGTCGTCCTCGCGTTGATGCGCGCCGCCACCGCCTCGTCGGCCCGCTTGATGCGTGCGGGGATCGGGATGCGGCGGGACGGACGACCGGAGGCTGCCATGCCGGTCAGCGTACGCCGCGCGAGCGATGGGCCGCGCGGCAGGCGGGTCCGCGCCGGGCCGGCCGGTCCGCGGCGCGCCCGGTTTGCCGCCGGGCGCGGCGACGGCGGTAGGATCGTCATCGTGAGCAGCACGCACGTCACCGCCCCCCGCCCGACCACTGTCGACGACGAGGCCGTCGCCGGCGACGAGAACGGCTCGCTGGTCCGCAGCCTGAGCGCCACCCTCCCCGGCCCGCTCGGCAAGGCGATCGCGACCGTGGTCGTGCTGGTCTCGCTCGTCTTCTTCGTGTGGAGCCTCGTCGCCACCTGGACCGGCAACGCCGACGCGGCGCTCCCGCTGTTCCAGGTGACCGTCGCCGGCACCGTCGTCTCGCTCAACGCGCTGTACGCGAGCCGCACCTTCAGCTACGTCATCACGCTCATCGGCGCGGTGCTCTGGCTCTGGGTGTCCGTGACGCCGTTCGTGCCGTTCTGGCAGACGGTGCTGCAGGCGCTGACCTTCACGATCATGGCGGCCGGCGTCGTGTACTCGACCGCGGCGGTCGCGCTCAGCAAGAAGCCGCGGTTCTGACCCCGGAGCCCGCTCAGCCCGAGCAGGAGGCGCGCCCGGCGACCCCGGACGGCTCCACGCTCGCGCGCCGACGGCACTTCGTCGACCTCACGCCGCTGCGGTACTCCCCCGCGTTCGCACGGCTGTGGCTGGGGGGCGCCATCTCGGGGATCGGCGGCCAGATGACGGTCGTCGCCGTCGGCCTCCACATCTACGACCTCACCGGCTCCACCCTCGCTGTCTCGCTCGTCGCCCTGTTCGCGCTCGGGCCGATGATCGTGTTCGGGCTGTACGGCGGCGTGCTCGCCGACGCGTTCGACCGGCGGCTGGTCGCGCTGGTGACCGCGGTGGTGGCGTGGGCCTCCACCGCCGGGATCGCTGTCCTCGCCTGGCTCGACGTTCCGGTCGTGTGGCCGCTGTACGTGCTCACCACCATCAACGCGGTCGCCACGGTCATGATCGGCGCCACCCGGCAGGCGATCACGCCGCGGCTGATCCCCGACCGCCTGCTGCCCGCGGCGAGCGCGCTCGGCGGCATCTCCATGGGCGTGATGGTGACCGTCGGCCCCGCGCTCGCCGGCGTCCTGGTCGCGACGGTCGGCATCCCGTGGACGTACACGGTCGACGTGATCCTCTTCACCGCCGCCTTCCTCGGCATCTTCACGCTGCCGCCGATCGTGCCCGAGGGCGAACGGCAGGGCGCGGGCTTCGCGTCGGTGCTGCAGGGGCTGCGCTTCCTGCGGACGGCGCCGAACCTCCGCATGACCTTCGTGCTCGACATCATCGCGATGACGTTCGGGCAGCCGCGCGCGCTGTTCCCCGCGGTCGGCGCCCTGCTGATCGGCGGCGGCCCGGTCACGGTCGGCATCCTCACCGCCGCCGGCGCGGTCGGCACGCTGCTGTCGAGCGTCTTCTCGGGACGGCTCGGTCACGTCCGCTGGCAGGGGCGCGCGGTCGAGCGGGCGATCATCGTCTACGGCGCGAGCATCCTGGGCTTCGGGATCGTGCTGGCCGTCGTCGCGTTCGCCGGGCTGAGCGGCGGACCGGACTCGATCGCCGAGGCGAACCTCCCCGCGCTCGTGGTCGCGACGCTGCTGCTCGCGGCGTCGGGCGCGGCGGACAACGTGAGCTCGATCTTCCGCATGACGATCCTGCAGGCGTCGGCGCCGGACGTGATGCGCGGGAGGCTGCAGGGCGTCTTCACGGTCGTCGTGACCGGCGGCCCGCGGCTCGGCGACCTCTACATCGGCGTGCTGGCGCTCACCGGCGCGCTGTGGTTCCCGCCGCTGCTCGGCGGGCTCGTGATCGTGGTGCTGGTGGCGACGGTGGTGCGGGTGCAGGGCGCGTTCCGCCGGTACGACGCGCTGGCGCCGACGCCGTAGCGTGCGCACGGAGCGTGCGCACGATTTGCGCCGAATCTCGGTAATGGCCGCCCGAGAACCACGATTTGCGCCGAATCTCGGGAATGGGCGCCACGCCCTGTGGAGTGCGCGGGGGTTCAGCGCGGGCGGGCGCGGCGCGCGAGCCGCGGGTAGTCGACCACCAGGCCGTCCTCGTCGACCGTCAGGTCGGCCATGAAGTCGCGCGTCTCGCTGCGGTACCGCACCACTCCCCGACCCGACGCCGGGTCGAAGGGCGCCGCGGAGCTGTAGACCTGGCCGCTCGGGAGGACCGCCAGCGACGGCAGCGCCACCCACGCCATCAGGAGGCGCGTCTCGGGCAGCACGTCGTCCAGCGCGCCCAGCCGGAGGATCGGCATGGTGTTCGTCACCGGGCACAGCGCGAGGTCGCAGTCCTCCGCGCCGGCGAGCGCCCCCGGGTCCGCGATGCCGGGGTCGGGCATCCGCTCGCCGTGGAAGGAGTCGTCGCCGCGCGCCTGCGCGGTCGCCTCCCAGCGCCCGTCCCCGTGCCGCACCAGCTCGAGGGCGCGCGTGAAGCCGCGGCCGCGCACGGTCACGTCGAGCCGCTCGGTCACCCAGCCCGGCCCCGTCTGCAGCGTCCACGCCGTGACGTAGTCCGTCGTTCGGGAGGTGCCCAGGGCGTCCAGCCGATCGGGTGCGAGCGTGACGGTCGCCGCCTCCAGCCGCTCCGGGTCCTCGTCGCCGACCCACTCGACATGCCGCACCGCTCCGCGCACGGCGATCACCTCCGTTCGAGGACGCCCTTCACATACGACGCCTGGCCGGCATGCTGCAGGTCGTCGGAGATCACACTCACCAAGCGCACGCCGAGCGTCACCGGCGGGTCCCACGAGCGATCGATCACCCGGCCGAGGTCCTCGTCGCCGATCGAGGCGAGGAACGCGACCGTGCGGTCGTGCACCGCCTGGTGGTAGCCGATGAGGTCCTCCGCGCGTGCCGAACCCAGCACGGCCACCTCGTCGGAGCTGTGCCCGTACCCGGTGTCCGACTCCGGGAGCGGGAGGCCGAACCGCGCCGACCAGCCGTCCTCGGTCCACGCCTGCTCGCGGCCGGCGACCTCCGACACGTGGTCGTCCTGCACCCGGGTGAGGTGCCACACCAGCCAGGCGATCGAGTTCGCGTCGGGGTCGATGCGGGCGCCGAGCGTCTCGGCGTCCAGGCCGCGCACGGTGCTGCGCACGGTGTCGGCGATCCTCCCGAAGGCGTCGGTCAAGAGCTCGGTGCTGACGGTCACGTGTCCTCCTCGTCGCCCGGCGCGGCCGGGGCGCGCGCTCGCGCGCACTGAGCACGATACGCTCACCGGCCCGCCGCGCGGACGCCCGGCTCGCCGGGTCAGGCCGGCTCGCCGGGTCAGGCCGGCTCGCCCGGTCAGGCCGTCCCGCGCGACGGCACCGTCTGCGGAGGCTGCGTCCGCGGGGGCTGCGTCCGAGACGGCCGCGCCTGCGCCGGTACCGTCCGTGGTGGCAGCACCTGCGGCGCGGGCGGCCCGACGTAGCGCGCCGACGGCCGCAGGATCTTCCCGTCGGCGGCCTGCTCCAGCGCGTGCGCCGTCCAGCCGACCGTGCGCGCGACCGCGAACGTCGGCGTGAACATCGATCGCGGGAGGCCGCACAGCTCCATCACGACGCCCGCGTAGTACTCGACGTTCGTGTGCAGCTCGCGCCCCGGCTTCAGTTCGGCGAGCGCCTCCTGCACCCGCTCCTCCACCGCGACCGCCAGCTCCACCCGCGGACCGCCGAAGCCCTGGGCGACCTCCCGGAGCATCCGCGAGCGCGGGTCCTCCGTCCGGTACACGGCGTGACCGAAGCCCATGACCCGGCCGCCGCCCGCGACCGTGCGCCGCACCCACTCCTCCGCCCGCTCGGGGGTTCCGATCTCGTCGAGCGTGTCGAGAGCGCGGCTCGGCGCGCCGCCGTGCAGCGGTCCGGAAAGCGCGCCGAGGGCGCCGTCGACCGCGGCGGCGAGGTCGGCGCCGGTCGAGGCGATGACGCGCGCGGTGAAGGTGGAGGCGTTGAAGCCGTGGTCGATGGCGGCGGTGACGTACGCGCTCAGCGCGCGCTCGTGCGTCTCGTCGGGCACCCGCCCGGTCACGAGGTACAGGTAGTTCGCCACATGCCCGAGGTCGTCCCGGGCGGCGAGCGGTGCGCGGCCGTCGGCGAGGGCGTGGAGGCTCGCCAGCAGCACCGGGGTGACGGCGGCGAGCCGGATGGCCTGGTCGATGCGCGCGTCGGGCGCCTCGTCGTAGAGCGGGCGGACGCCATCGGCGGCTCCCACGGCGGTCAAGGCCATCCGCAGGCCCGCCAGCGTGTCGCCGCCGGCCGTGAGCCGGGCGATGGCCGGGAGCACGGCCTCCACCTCCTCCGGCACCCGCCGGGCGGCCGCGATCCTGGCGCGGAAGGCGGCGAGCTCGGCGGCGTCCGGCAGGTGCCCGAGCAGGAGGAGGTGCCACGCCTCCTCGAAGGTCCGCTCGCGCGCCAGGTCGACCGCCGAGTACTGGCGGTAGTGGTAGAAGCCCTCGTGCCCGCGCACGTCGCCCAGCTCGGTGCGGGCCGCCACCACGTTGGTGAGGCCGCGGGGCACGTCGATCAGGCTGTCGTCCATCCGGTCCATGCAGCTAGTGTGAGCGTGTATTGAACGACTCGTCAACGTTGATCGGATCAATGTGGAACAGCTTCCGCGCCTCACCGCCGACCAGACCGCCGAGCGCCTCGGGGTCAAGCTCGAGACCCTTTATGCGTACGTCGCCCGCGGCCGCCTGCGACGCGTCCGCACCGCCGAGGGATCGCTCTTCGACCCGCTCGAGGTGGAGGAGTTCGCTGCGTCTCGACGGCGCCGGCCGACGTCCCCGCCGCACGCGGAGGGGCGGCCGCTCATGGTCATCGACACGTCCTTCGCTCAGATCGAGGATGGAGAGCTCTGGTACCGCGGCCGCCCCGCCGCCGAGCTCGCGCGCGAGCCGTTCGAGACCGTGGCCCACTGGGCCCTCTCGGGGCGATGGGAGGCCGACGCGCGCTTCTCCGCGGGCACGGGCGTCGCTGCCGCACGCCGGGTCGCGGACGCCCTGCCCGCCGCGGCCGGGGACCGGGACCGGCTCGCCGTCGCGGTCGTGGCGCTGGCCGCCGCGGACCCGCTGCGGGCCTCCCTCGACCCGGCCGTGGTGGCGTCGGCCGCCGAGCGGCTGGTCGCCGGGATGGTGGAGGCGCTGCCCGAGCGCGCCGCGGGCGACCCGGGCGCCGCCCTCCCGCACCGGCTGTGGACTCGCCTCACCGACGCGCCCGCCGCTCCGGAGGCGCTGGCCGTGCTGAACGCGGCGCTGGTCCTCCTCATCGACCACGACATCGCCGTGTCGACGCTCGCGGCGAGGGCCGCGGCGTCCGCCCGGGCCTCCGCGTACGCGGTGGTGAGCGCGGGACTCGGCGCCCTGGACTCCCCGCTGCACGGCAGCGCGAGCCGGGCGGCGCACGGCATGCTCGCGCGCGTGCTCGGCGGCGAGGAACCGGCGCGCGTGGTCGCCGGCACGGTGCTCGCGGGCACCGGTCCGGTGCCCGGCTTCGGCCAGCCCCTCTACCCGCAGGGCGACCCGCGGGCGGCGGTCCTGCTCCAGATGCTGGCGCAGGTGCCGGGCGCCGCACCGGTGCTCGCCGCGGTGGAGGCCACGGTCGCGGTGCTCCACGAACGCACCGGCGCGCGTCCCAACGTCGACCTGGCGCTCGGCGCCCTGTCCCTCGCCGCCGGGATGCCGGACGACGCCGGCGAGGTGGTGTTCGCCACCGCGCGGGCCGCCGGCTGGGTCGTGCACGCGCTCGACGAATATGCGCAGCCCGCGCTGCGCCTGCGGCCGCGCGGCCGCTACGTCGCGACGCCCGCCGCATCCGCCGAATCCGCCGCGCCCGCCGCGCCGCCCGAGTCGTGAGCAGGTACGGGTTGCGCCCGCGAGTCGTGAGCACATGTCACGACTCGGCGGGGCAACGCGCACCGAGTCACGACTCGGCGGGGCGCGCGGAGGACGCGCGGCTCAGCGGCGCAGCGCCTTGCGGGCCAGCCAGTTGCCAAGGAACTGCGCGACCTGCACCAGGATCACGATCGTGATGACCGCGACCCAGGTCACCGCCCAGTTGTAGCGCTGGTAGCCGTACGAGATCGCGAAGTTCCCGAGGCCTCCACCGCCGATGCTGCCCGCGATGGCCGACAGGTCGACGATCGCCACGAAGATGAAGGTGTAGCCGAGGATGAGCGGCCCCAGCGCCTCCGGGATGAGCAGCGTCGTGATGATCCGCCAGGGGCTCGACCCCATCGCCCGCGCCGCCTCGATGACGCCCGGCTCGATGGTGACGAGGTTCTGCTCCACGATCCGCGAGATGCCGAAGGTCGCCGCGATCGTCATCGGGAAGATCGCCGCGGGCGTCCCGAGGAAGGTCCCGAGGACCGCCTGCGTCAGCGGCGCGATGGCGGTCATGAAGATGATGAAGGGGATGGGCCGCACGAAGTTCACGAGCACGTTCAGCACCGTGAACAGCACCCGGTTCTCGAGCAGGCCGCCGCGCCGGGTCGTGTAGAGCAGCACGCCGAGCGCGAGGCCCAGGACGCCGCCGAGCACGAGCGTCGCCACGACCATCCACAGCGTCTGCCCGATGGACTCGACGTACACGGGCCCGAGGTTGGTCCAGTCGTTCACGCGGCCACCTCCTCGACCTCGGTCACTGCGCGGAGCTCGGCGATCAGGGCGTCCACATCCGCCGGCTCGCCGAGCAGCTCGAGGGTGAGCGAGCCGAACGACCGCCCCTGCAGCGCCGAGATGCCGCCGTAGACGATCTCGAACCGCACGTTGTGGCGGCCGACCGCGTCCGAGAGCACCGACCCCAGCCGGCCGTCGTCGTGGATGCGCGCCGACACGATCCGTCCGAAGTGCTTGCCGCGCAGCCGCTCGACGTCCGCCTCCCCCGGCTGGTTGCGCAGCACGGTGCCGACGAAGCGCTGCGCCGTCGGCGTCTGCGGGTTCGAGAACACCTCGAACACCGTCCCGGTCTCGATCACCCGGCCGGCGTCGAGGACGGCGACGCGGTCGGCGATCGAGCGCACGACCTCCATCTCGTGCGTGATGACGACGATGGTCACGCCCAGCTCGTCGTTGACCCGCTTGAGCAGGGCGAGCACGTCGGAGGTCGTCTCCGGGTCGAGCGCGCTGGTCGCCTCGTCGGCGAGCAGGATGTCGGGGTTCGTCGCGAGCGCACGGGCGATGCCGACGCGCTGCTTCTGACCGCCGGAGAGCTGGTCGGGGTAGGCCCACGCCTTGTCGGTCAGCCCGACGAAGGCCAGGAGCTCGGCCACCCGCTGCTTGCGCCTGTCCGCCGGCCAGCCCGCAACCTTCAGCGGGTAGGCGATGTTGCCGAACACCGTCCGCGAGCGGAACAGGTTGAACTGCTGGAAGATCATGCCGATGCGGGCCCGCACCGAGCGGAGGTCGCGCTCCGACAGCGCGGTGATGTCGCGTCCGTCGACGACCACCGAGCCGGCTGTCGGGTGCTCCAGCGCGTTGATGAGCCGCACGAGCGTGCTCTTGCCCGCGCCCGAGTAGCCGATGATGCCGAAGATCTCGCCGCGACGGATCTCGAGGTCGACGTCGTCCACCGCCGGCGCCGCGGCGCCACCCGAGCCGAAGCTCTTGGTGACGCCGCGGAAGGCGATGATCGGGTCGCCGGAACCGGTGTCCGGCACTACTGCGCCGCCTTGATGGTCTTCTTGAGGTCGTCGAGCACGTCGATCAGCTCGGACTGCGGCTTCTCGACGATGACCGCGGTGTTCTTCGACTCGGCGAGCACGGCGTCCGTGACCTCCTTGGAGTGGTACAGCTTCGCCACCTCGAGGTAGGTCTTGTTGTCCTTGTCCTTGTCGCGGGCGACGAAGGCGTTGATGTACGGCTCGGCCGTCTCGCTCTTCGGGTCGTCCTGGAACAGCGCCGACTTGGGGTCGAGGCCGGCCGTGAGGGCGAAGTTGTTGTTGACGATCGCGCCGTCGGCCGAGTTCAGTGCCGGGGCGGTCTGGGCGGCGTCCACCGGGATGACGGTCACCTTGCTGGCGGCGGCGTCGATGTCGGCCGGGGTGGCGAGGGTGCTGCCGCCGTCCTTCAGCTTCAGGAGGCCGGCCTTCTGCAGCACGAGCAGCGCACGGGCCTGGTTGGTCGGGTCGTTCGGGATGGCGATCTTGGCGCCCTGCGGGATCGCGTCGACGGAGTCGTACTTGTGCGAGTACAGCGGCAGCGGCACGACCAGGGTGGAGGCGATCGGCACGAGGTCCTGCTTGGCCTGCACGTCGTAGTTCGCGAGGAACTGGAGGTGCTGGAACAGGTTGAGGTCGATCTGGCCGTCCGCCAGCGCCGGGTTCGCCTGGGTGTAGTCGCTGAAGCCGACGACCTGCAGGTCGATGCCCTGGGCGGCCGCCTTCTTCTTCAGGATCGGCCAGTACGGCGCCGACTGCTCGGTGGTGCCGATCTTGACGACGGTCTTCTTGCCGCCGTTCGCCTGCGAGGACCCGGCCGCGGTCACGTTGACCACGATCAGGACGACCGCCACGATCACCGCGACGGCGGCGATGACGATGCCGACGATCCAGCCGGTGCGGGAC
>NZ_JBPGXM010000013.1:0-53463 GCF_056755495.1 Leifsonia sp. KNZ12-8B | reverse complement strand
GTGTCGGGGCGGGCGCCGTGCGTGTCGCCCTCCGGCACGGCCGGAACCGACGAGGCCGTCGAGCGCGAGGCCGCCGACCGCAGCGCGGCGAGCACGAACCCGCAGCCGACTCCGACCGCGTAGACGAACGGCGGCAGGAGGAACCCCTGCCACACCGACGGCCGCACCACCGCACTGCCGGCCGTCAGCGCGACGAGGGCCGAGATCACGAGGAACACGGCGATCGCGGTGACCGCGCCGGTGATGCGGTGCGGCGTCTCCGCAGCCCTGGTGCCGGTGCGCACGCCCAGACCGGCGGTGAGCACGGAGAAGCCGAGCAGCGCGATCGTGAGCTGGAAGGGCGCCGCGGCTCCCGGCAGCCCGAGCGTCGCGACGGTCTGAGCGTCGAGCGCGACCGTCAGGTTGACGCCGTGGCCCACCAGCCAGATGTCCGCCGCCGCCCGCCAGACGACCAGCCAGTCCGCCCCGAGCTGGTACTGCACCGCCCACAGCAGCGTGAGCGGCACCAGGCAGACGCCCAGCCCGATGGCGGCGACGATGACCGCCTCCAACGCGGCGAGCAGGGCGACGGATGTGCGATTCATGACCGGATGGAGCCTACCCGGCCGCACCTCCCCCGTCCGGCCGACACTTCGCTGCTCAGGAGACGGTCATGATCGGCGTCTCCTCGTCGGCGCCCGCCGGGACCTGCACCACCGGCCGCTGCAGCAGCTCGAGCAGCGCGACGACCACGGCCGCGATGACGAGGGTCCAGACGATCAGCGACGTGGTGAGCGGCCGCACGAACAAGACGACGGCCGCCGCGATCACCGCGACGGCGGCGCGCAGCAGCGTCCGCTGGGCGTAGAGCCACTCCCCGACGCGGCCCGTCGTGATGCCGTGCCGCTCGGCCGCACCGCGCACCCAGGCGACGCCGTCGCCGAAGAAGCCGCGCAGCCTCCGCGGGACGCCGAAGGGGCCGGCGTACCACCCGACCAGCGCGACGACGATCGCCAGCACCAGCACGGCCACACCCGTCTCCCGCATCGCCGTCGTGACCGCGCTGTAGAACGTGTCGGCCACACTCGACGGCATGTACGCCGGAGAGACGGAGGCGGTGAAGAGCAGGCGCCCGATCCCGAGTCCTGCGACCACGACGACCATGGCGATGGCCAGGGCCACGGCCGCCCAGACGAGGGCGAGGGCACGTCGGCGAGCGACGATCACCCCGAGCGCGAGGAAGGCGATGGCGATCCACGGCAGCCAGGCGCCGGCCGCGACGGCGAGGCCGTAGAAGAGCTGTACGGTCGGGATGGAGCTGGACTGGGCGACCGTGATCGTGCGATCGATCGCGGGGATCTGGGCGGCGATCGTGAGCCCGCGGTCGACGAGCACCTGCTTCACCCGCTCGATGATCGGCCCGAGCTGCACGCCGATCGAGCCGTTGGAGCCGATCTCGACAGCGGCGTTCTGGTCGTTCTGCATCACCGCGACGAACTGCGTGTGCGTCGCCCGCAACGCCTCCTGCCAGACCTGTTCGAACGCATCGGAGGCGACGAACGACGAGACCGTCGACCGGATGAGCGACTGGATGCCCTGGGCGAGCGGAGCCTTCAGCGCTTCGAGCGCCTTCGTCGCGACCGGGCCCGTGCCCAGCTGGGTGATGCCGTCCACGACCTGGTCGGTGAGCTGCGGGATGTCGACGGAGTCCTCGATCGCGCCGACCGCCTGATCGGTGACGTAGGACTGCACACCCGGATCGTTCGCCAGCGGAGCGTACGCAGCGACGAAGGTGCTCGTGTCGGTCAGCTGGACCCGCGCCCACGACGCCACCACCGCCACCGGGGCCAGCACGGCGCCGATCACCAGGAGGACCACCGAGAGCAGCGTCCAGCCCCAGCCGCGCGACGTGCGGCGGACCGGGCGCTGGCCGGTCCCCGTGTCGACGCGGGGTATCTGCTCGGTGGGGCGGTTCTCCAGCTCCTCCCGCAGGCGGGCGTTCTCCGCCTCGAGGTCGGCCAGCCTCTGCAGCACATCGGTATCGGACGAGCGAGCCATGGCGCGCCCCCTTCCGGTCGCGGCCAGGGTAACGCGGGGAGGGCTCGGCGGGGCATACCCATCTGCGGACGAGCCGGGACGCGGAAGGCCGGGACCTTCCGGCCCCGGCCTCCCGATGTCGCGTGTCGCGTGTCGCGTGTCGCGGTGCGCTTACAGCGCCGCGTACACCTCGCGCAGCAGCGCGGCGGTCTCGGACGGGGTCTTGCCGACCTTCACGCCCGCGGCCTCCAGCGCCTCCTTCTTGGCCTGCGCGGTGCCCGCCGAGCCGGAGACGATGGCACCGGCGTGGCCCATGGTCTTGCCCTCGGGGGCGGTGAAGCCGGCGACGTAGCCGACGACCGGCTTCGTCACGTTGGCCTTGATGAAGTCGGCCGCGCGCTCCTCGGCGTCGCCGCCGATCTCGCCGATCATGACGATGGCCTTGGTCTCGGGGTCGGCCTCGAACGCGGCGAGCGCGTCGATGTGCGTGGTGCCGATGACCGGGTCGCCGCCGATGCCGATGGCGGTCGAGAAGCCGAGGTCGCGCAGCTCGTACATCATCTGGTAGGTCAGCGTGCCCGACTTCGACACGAGGCCGATCGGGCCCTTGCCGGTGATGGTCGCCGGGGTGATGCCGACGAGCGACTCACCCGGGGTGATGATGCCGGGGCAGTTCGGGCCGATGATCCGGGTCTTGCTGCCCTTCTCCTTGGCGTACGCCCACGCCTCGGCGGAGTCCTGCACCGGGATGCCCTCGGTGATGACGACGAGGAGCGGGATCTCGGCGTCGATCGCCTCGACCATCGCATCCTTCGCGAACGCCGGCGGCACGAAGATGATCGACACGTCGGCGCCGGTCTTCTCGATGGCCTCGACCACGGTGCCGAAGACGGGGAGCTCGACGTCGCCGTGGGTGACGGTCGTGCCGGCCTTGCGCGCGTTCACGCCGCCGACGACCTGGGTGCCGGCTTTCAGCATCAGCGCGGTGTGCTTGGTGCCCTCGCCGCCGGTGATGCCCTGGACGATGACCTTGGAGTCCTTGTTGAGGAAGATAGACATTCTGTTGTTCGTCCTTTACTCGGCGCTTACTTCGCGGCCAGCTCGGCGGCCTTGTCGGCGCCCTCGTCCATGGTGAGAGCGAGCGTCACCAGCGGGTGGTCCGCCTCGGTGAGGATGCGGCGCCCCTCGTCGACCTTGTTGCCGTCGAGACGGACCACCAGCGGCTTGTTGGCCTCGTCGCCCAGGATCTCGAGCGCCTTCACGATGCCGTTCGCGACCGCGTCGCAGGCGGTGATGCCGCCGAAGACGTTCACGAAGACGCTCTTCACCTGCGGGTCGTTGAGGATGACGTCCAGGCCCGCCGCCATGACCTCGGCGGACGCGCCGCCGCCGATGTCGAGGAAGTTCGCCGGCTTGACGCCGCTGTGCTTCTCACCCGCGTAGGAGACGACGTCGAGCGTCGACATGACGAGGCCCGCGCCGTTGCCGATGATGCCGACCTGCCCGTCGAGCTTGACGTAGTTGAGGTCGGCGGCCTTGGCCTTCGCCTCCAGCGGGTCGGCGGCGGCCTTGTCCTCGAGCGCCTCGTGCTCGGGGTGGCGGAACTCGGCGTTGTCGTCGAAGGTGACCTTGCCGTCGAGCGCGATGATGTCGCCCTCCTCGGTCAGGACCAGCGGGTTGACCTCGACCAGGGTCGCGTCCTCGCCCTTGTAGACGTCGTAGAGCTTGACGAAGACGTCGGCGACCTTGTCGACGAGCTCGTCGGGGAAGCCGGCCGCCTTCGCGATCTCGACGGCCTTGGCCGCGTCGATGCCGGTGGTGGGGTCGACCTCGATGCGGGCGAGCGCCTCCGGCTTCTCGACGGCGAGCTGCTCGATCTCCATGCCGCCCTCGACGCTCGTCAGCGAGAGGTAGGAGCGGTTGGCGCGGTCGAGGAGCACGGAGAAGTAGAACTCGCGGGCGATGCGGGCGCCCCCGGCGACCATGACGCGGCGCACGACGTGGCCCTTGATGTCGAGTCCCAGGATGGCCTTCGCGGCCTCCTCCGCCTCATCGGGCGACTTCGCGACCTTGACGCCGCCGGCCTTGCCCCGGCCGCCCGTCTTGACCTGCGCCTTGACGACGGTCACTCCGCCGAGCTTCTCGGCGGCCGCGCGCACCTCCTCGGGGGTGTCCGCGACGATGCCCGGCAGGACCGGGACTCCGTACTTCTCGAACAGGTCTCTGGCCTGGTACTCGTATAGATCCACGGTCATCCAATCCGCTGCTTGGTTCCGTCGCGCTCGTGGCGCTTCCGGCTGATTCTCCTGGCGGGCGACGCGAGAATAGCTCGACGCCGAGATAAATTCGCCACTGAGAACCTTACCGCGTCCCGCTGGACGGCCCGAATCTGTGGACCCCCGCGATCGTCCACCGCACCGGCCCTGCGGCGACTTCTCCACAGATCCGCCGCCCGCCGTCCGCGCCGCCCTCCGCCCGCCGAGGGTGGACCCATGATCAGTCGCATCTCACATCTCAGAACCATCGTGTCCCTGGCCGGCGCGGCCGTGCTGGTCGGCATCCTGAGCGGGCTCCTTCCCGCGAGCGGTGCCCGCGCGCTCGAAGGCGTCGGCCACGGGCCCGGCTACATGTCGACCGACGGGTGGTGGCTCGGCACGTACCGCCTCGACGACGGCGCCCAGGGCTTCTGCCTCAACGCCGGCAAGCCGAGTCCGACCGGCCACACGCTCGACTACGCCGACGGCGCAAGCCTCGGCTGGTACACGCCGGAGCAAGGGGCCCAGCTCGCCTACATCTCCCGCAACTGGGCGGGCACCGACGACCGGCTGACGGCGGCGGCCGGGCAGCTCGCGACCTGGCTGGTGGCCGGCCTGGGCGGTCATTCGCTCGAGAGCGTGGCGGCACGCGCGGGCGCCGATGCCGACGCGGCCATCGCCCGCGCGCACGAGATGAAAGCGGAGGCCGAGACGCGCGGATCGACGGGAGTGCACGCGGAGGCGCTGGTCGAGCTCGCCGAGACCGGCCCCGGCCGTGTGCGGGTCGAGCTGACCGTCGACCGGCTCTCCGGGGCCGAGGTGCTGCCGCCCGGTGCCCATGCGGCCACGGTGACCCTGACCGGAGCGACGTTCGAGGACGGATCCATCACCTCCGCCATCCCGACGGGAACCGACGTGGCGATCGTCCCGACGGGGTCGGACGCCAGCGTCTCGGTGACCGCGACGGCAGCACTGCAGGCCCTCCCCTATGGTGACGGCCTGCGCGTGGCCGTACCGCAGGACGACGCCCAGGCGCTGCTCGTGGCCGTCCCGGCCACCGCGACCGCCGCGGCCGGGGCGAGCGTGACCGGACCCTCTCCCCTCCCCTTCCAGCCGACCGTCACCACACGCACGAGTGCGACGACGGCTGAGCCGGGAGCGACCATCCTCGACCATCTGACGGTGGCCGTCGCCCCGGGCGAAGGCCTGCTCCCCACCTGGCCGGTGCGCAACGGCGAGGACGGGTTGGTGCCCGTGGAGGTCGTCGTCGAGAGCCGCCTGCTCGGCCCGTTCGAGACCCCGATCGAGCAGGCGCCTGCGGTGCCGGCGGACGCGCCGGAGGTGTGCACCGTCCGGACGGCCGTGGCCGGGACCGGCGACTACAGCACCCCCGAGTGCACCGTGCCGTCCCCCGGCTACTACGTGTGGGTCGAGCGGATCGATCCCGCGGCCCTGGCCCCGGGATCCGGGGGTGAGCGGGTGAGGGAGTGGCAGTCTCCGTTCGGGATCGCCGAGGAGGTGACGCACGTGGAGCCGCCGGCCGCGGCTCGCGTCGTGCCCGAGACGACGGCCACGGCCGCGCCGACCGCTCCTGCGGCGTCGGAGGCGCCGGCTGCCCCTGCGGCGGCGGCCGCGGTCGCCGGCGTGTCCACCGTGGAGCTGGCGGAGACGGGGTCCGACCTGCCGGCGACACCGGCGTGGCTGGCCCTGGGCGCGCTGGCGGGTGGTGGCACCCTCCTGCTCGCGGGTGGTCGGCGCCGGCGCAGCGCCTCCCACGC
This sequence comes from Leifsonia sp. KNZ12-8B, assembly GCF_056755495.1. Lineage (NCBI taxonomy): Bacteria > Bacillati > Actinomycetota > Actinomycetes > Micrococcales > Microbacteriaceae > Leifsonia > Leifsonia sp. KNZ12-8B. The sequence goes on along the minus strand of NZ_JBPGXM010000013.1, from coordinate 47,414 downwards.
CCTGCGGACCTCCCGGGTGTCGCGGGCGCGGCTGTTCCGGACCCGCGGGGAGGCGGCGTGATGACGTGGCCTACGGGGCATTCGCAGGTGGTCCGGGCACGATGGGCGGGTGGAGACGACGCACGCGACCGCCCTCGAACAGCTCGCGGGCGAGGCGCTGCCGCTGGTGGGCGCCGGGCGGGCGCTGCTGCTGCAGATCGCGCACCCGGCGGTGGGCCGGGCGGTCGCCGAGCACAGCGACTTCCAGCATCGGGCGATGGACCGGCTGCACTCCACGTTGACCCTCGTCTATGCGTCGGTATTCGCGACGCCGGAGGAGCTCGCGGTGGTGCGGCGGGCGGTGAACCGTGCGCATGCGCCGGTGCGGGCGCGGGCGAACGAGGAAGGGCCGGCCTACAACGCGTTCGACCCGGAGTTGCAGCTGTGGGTCGCGGCGACGCTCTACGACACGATGGCGCAACTGCACGACCGGGTGTTCGGATCGCTTCCGCCATCGACGGCGGACGAGGTCTACAGCGCGGTGACGCGCTCCGGTCTCAACCTCCAGGTGCCGCCGGAGCTGTGGCCGCCCACCAGGGAGGCGTTCGCGGAGTACTGGCAGGCGATGGTCCCGCGGCTCCACGTCACCGAGTCGACCCGGCAGGTCGCCGCGCAGATCCTGTATCCGCGGGCCGTGCCGCTGTGGCTGCGAGCGTTTCTTCCGGATGTACGGCTGGTCACGGCGGGCCTGCTCCCCGGCACCGTGCGCCGGCAGTTCGGACTGCCGTGGGACGAGCGTCGCGCACGGAGGTTCGACCGGTGGATGCGGCGCCTGGCCGCCGTCTACCCGCGCGTGCCGCTTCCGCTGCGCCAGGCGCCGCGGGATGTGTACCTGCGGCGCCTGCGGCGGGCGGTGGCCGCGGAGGCGGCGGAGGCGGCGCGACGACCGGACGCGAACCGCGGTTCGGACAGCGTGCCCGGCTAGGGCGCCAGGCCGCGGGAGCGTTCGACCCAGCGTGCGAGCAGCACCAGCACGATGCCGATGCCCGCGCCGAGCAACGTCTCCAGCACGCGGTCCACGACCAGCTGGCCCAGCGGAGCTCCCGCCGAGAGGTAGGACACGGCGAGTGCCAGCGGGGTGATGAAGACGAGGGCCGCCCCGTAGTGCCGCCCCACCAGCACCTCCGCGAAGAACTGCGAGACGACGATCACGCCGATCACGAAGAGCGCGGGCGGGCTCCAGAACAGCAGCAGCGCGGTGACCGCGACACCCACGATCGTGCCGACGATGCGGTGCAGCGAGCGCGAGATCGAGTGCGCGGCACGCGCGGGCGGGATGACCGCGACGAGACTCACCACCGCCCAGTACGCGTGCCCGAGTCCCAGCGAGAGCGCGATGCCCCCGGCGATGAGCACGCCCACGACGTTCTGAGCGGCCGTCAGCCACACCCGGGGGTCTCGGACGGCCGAACGGTCGACCGCGGGGCGACGCCGCAGTTCCTTCAGCAGCGCCAAATGCGGGCGCGGGCCGGCCAGCCGGCGCAGCAGCCACCCGGACATGGTCAGCAGCCACGCGTACACGGCCACGACGACGGCCAGGCCGATCCGCGGCAGCGCGTCGGCGGCCGTGGTGGGCACCGCCGCGCAGACCAGCAGCGCGAACACGAAGAACAGCGTCTGCGGCGGCATCAGCTGGAAGGCGGTCGCGAGCACGGTCCCGGCGGCGACGATGAACACCAGCAGCAGCGCGGCGAGCCACAGCGGCTCGTGCAGCACGGCCAGCCACACGCCCAGCGAGATGCTGACCAGCAGAGCGATGCCGGCGACCGTGACGCTGCGCACGCGGAGGCGGTACGGCTCGTTGCGGCCGTAGAGCGCGGTCATGGCGCCGAAGCTCGCGTACGCCGCCAGGTCGAGGCGATCGGCCGCCAGCAGGATCAGCAGCGGGACGGCGACCGCCAGCGCGGCGCGCAGGCCGACTTCGACGCTCATCGAGGAGGGAGCGGACGCTCCCCCGGCTCCTCGCGCCCTCACAGCTTGTCGATGGGGGCGATCTTGATGAGGAGCTTCTTCGCGCCCACCTTCTCGAACTGCACGTGCGCGACGCGCTTGGCGCCCTCGCCGGTGACGGCCGTCACCCGGCCCTCACCGAAGTCGGTGTGCCGGATGCGGTCACCGGGAGCCAGCTCCAGGCCGCTGTTGTCCCGGACCTGCCCGGTCACCCGGTTGGGCCACTCCGCCTTCGGCCGTTCCGGCTTGGTGAAGCCGCCGGCCCGGAAGCTGTCGTTCCAGCGGCCGGAGTCGCCGGCGGCGAGACCGGGCCGCCTGGCGTTCAGCGCCCGCGACTGCGATCCGCCGCGGCCGTTGGCCGCGCCGGGCGACTGCCGCCAGTCGATGAGGTCTGCGGGGATCTCTTGCAGATAGCGGCTCGGCATCGCCACGGCGGTCTCGCCGAACTGCGCCCTGGTCATCGCGAGCGACAGGAACAGCCGCTTCTTCGCCCGCGTGATGCCCACGTAGAACAGCCGGCGCTCCTCCGCCGGTCCGCCCGGCTCGTTCGCCGACATGCGGTGCGGCAGCAGGTCCTCCTCCACACCGGTGAGGAAGACGGCGTCGTACTCCAGACCCTTCGCGGTGTGCAGCGTCATCAGCGAGACGGCTCCGCTCGAGTCGTCGATCTCATCCGCCGCGGCGACCAGCGACACCTCGGTCAGGAAGTCCACCAGCGTGCCGTCGGGGTTGTTGCGCGCGAACTCGCGCGTCACGGCGACGAGCTCGTCCACGTTCTCGGCGCGCGCCTCGTCCTGCGGGTCCCTGCTGTTGCGCAGCACCTCCAGCAGGCCGCTGCCGTCGAGGAGGAAGGTCAGCACATCCGGGACCGACGAGGCACCGGCCGGGTTCGCCGGATCGATCTTCGCGGCGGCCTCGTCGAGCAGGTTCGACAGCTGCAGGATCGCCGCGGTCACCTTCGGGCCGAGACCGAGCGAGCCCGCGTCGCGCATGGCGTCGCGGAAGCTGATCCCGTTGTCCTCCGCGTAGCTCGCGAGCTGCGTCTCCGTCGCCGGCCCGATGCCGCGCTTCGGGGTGTTCAGGATGCGCCGCAGCGCCAGGATGTCGTCCGGGTTGGCGACGCTGATCAGGTACGCCATCGCGTCCTTGATCTCGGCCCGCTCGTAGAACTTCGTGCCGCCCATCACCTTGTACGGCAGCGCGGAGCGGATGAAGATCTCCTCCAGCGCACGGGTCTGGGCGTTCGTCCGATAGAAGACGGCGATGTCCTTGTAGTCCATGCCGGCGGCGTGAAGCTTCTCGATCTCGTCGGCGACGAACTGCGCCTCGTCGTGACCGGAGTATCCGGTGTAGCCGATGATCTTCTCGCCGTCGCCGACCGCGGTCCAGAGCCGCTTGTCCTTGCGGTCGAAGTTGTTCGCGATGACCGCGTTGGCGGCGTTCAGGATGTTCTGGGTCGAGCGGTAGTTCTGCTCGAGCAGCACGACCTTCGCGCCGGGGAAATCGCGCTCGAACTCGACGATGTTGCGGATGTCGGCGCCGCGGAAGGCGTAGATGGACTGGTCGGAGTCGCCGACCACGGTGAGCGAGGCACCCGGGATGGCGCCGACGGCGTCGCGCATCCGCTCGACGTGCTGGCCCTGAGCCTCGAGCTCGTCGGCGATGGCCGGCGCGATCGGCATGGTCAGCTCGCGGATGAGGGCGTACTGCGCGTGGTTGGTGTCCTGGTACTCGTCCACCAGGATGTGCCGGAAGCGCCGCTGGTACAGCGCGGCGACCTTGGGGAAGGCACGGAACAGGTAGACCGTCTCGGCGATGAGGTCGTCGAAGTCGAAGGCGTTCGCCCGGCGCAGCGCCCGGGTGTACTGACGGAAGATCTCGAGGAACATCACCTCCTGCGGGTCGCTGAGGTTGGCGTTCCGCGCATGGGTCTCGAGATCGGTGAGCTCGTTCTTGAGCTTGGAGATGCGGTTGGCGGTCCCGGCGACCGTGAAGCCGAGCGTGTCCGCGTCGAGCTCCTTGATGATCCGCTTGAGGAGTGCGCGGGTGTCACCGGAGTCGTAGATGGTGAAGCTCGACGTCTTGCCGAGCGTCTCGGCCTCCCGTCGCAGGATGCGGACGCAGGACGAGTGGAACGTCGAGATCCACATGCCCTGGGCGCGGCCCCCGAGCAGCGCCTCCACGCGCTCGCGCATCTCGTTCGCCGCCTTGTTCGTGAACGTGATGGCGAGGATCTGGCTCGGCCAGGCCTCCCTGCTCTCGATGAGGCCGGCGATGCGCCGCGTCAGCACGCTGGTCTTGCCGGAGCCGGCGCCGGCGACGATCAGGAGGGCCGGGCCGCGGTACTCCGCCGCCTCGCGCTGCTGCGGGTTGAGCCCCGCGAACAGCCGGTCGTCGAGGCGGCGCCCGCCGCCGCGTCCGGCGGCGGAGTCGCTTCCGCCGCGGTCGTCGCCGCCGCGATCGCCCTCCCACCCGTCGAGGATGATCGGGACGGAGGAGGAGGGAGAGGAGGAGGTGGCGTCGGGGAGGCTCGTCATGTCTCCAGCGATTTTAGCCGCCCCCACTGTCATTGCGCCGGGTCAGCGGCCGTCGCGGACCGCCACGGCGAGATCGGGATGGTCGGCGAACACGCCGTCGACGCCCGAGTGCAGCAGGATCGAGTAGTAGCGGCGCCAGTGTCCCCAGGCCGCATCGCCTCCCTCGCCGCGGAAACGGTCGGGCATCAGCGCGTTCTCGGGCCGGAGCGTCCAGGTGTACACCGAGAGCCCGGCGGAATGCGCGAGATCGACCAGGTCAGAGGTCACCGAGCCGATGTCCCCGCCGTCGCCGTCATCCGCGAACAGCGCGACCGTCACCGAGCCGGAGGCCAGGATGCGGGAGGTCTCGACGCTGATCCCGTCGACCCGCTCGGCGGCGGACGCGGCGGAACCCAGCGCGTAGAGGCCGCGCAGGCTCAGGTCCGACTCGTACGACGCGGCTGCGGAGCCGTGCGCGGCGACCCGGTCGTATGGCGCGCCCGTGTCCTCCAGCAGGTAGACGCGCCGGCCGCGGAAGCCGCGGTCGTGCAGCAACTGCAACACCGTCGGCTCGAAGCTCTCCACCACGAGCCCGGGATGATCGGCCCAGCCGGCATCCGCCAGCTCGGCGGTGAACAGCTCGTCGAGCGGCAGTCCGGCCGCGGCGAAATGGGTGGCGTGCTTCAGCTCCGCCACGAGCCCGAGGGCGCGCCCCGCGGGCTCCGAGGCGGCGTCGATGAGCTGCAGCAGGTCGCGCAGGCGCAGGATCGGGTACTGACCGTCGAAGGTCGAGCTCGCCTGACGCAGGTGAGGCAGGCGCTCCCGCGCCCGCAGGGCGGACAGCTCGGCCCACGTGAAGTCCTCCGTGAACCAGCCGGTGAGCGGCGTGCCGTCGACCTCGCGCGTGGTCCGCCGGTCCGCGAACTCCGGATGGTCGGCGACGTCGGTGGTGCCGGAGATCTCGTTCTCGTGGCGGAGCACCAGCACGCCGTCCTTCGTGGCGACGATGTCCGGCTCGACGGCGTCGGCGCCGAGGGCGAATGCGAGCTCGTACGACGCCCTGATGTGCTCCGGCCGGTAGCCGGGCGCCCCGCGGTGACCGATCACCAGCGGGGTCGGACGGGCGCGCATGGTGCGATCCTAGCCCGCTCTCGGGGGCTGTCCCGGGTGGCGCAGCCGATGCCAGAATCGTGCCGTGCGCGCCTGGACCGAGCCGACCTCCCGCCTCCCGCTGCGCTGGGGCGGCTACCGGAGCAGGCTGGTCGCCGGGCTCGCGATGATCCTCGTCGGCAGCGGCTTCATCCTCATCACGACGGCGTACAGCCTCCCCTTCCTCCTGATCGGATCGATCATGCAGCCGGCCGGGTGGGCGGTGCTGCCGTCGACGATCGGGCGGCGGGTCGCCGTGGTGCTCCCGGTGCTGGGGTTCACGTGGCTGATGCTCGGCGGCTCTGGCTTCGCCTGGTGCTACGCCGTGCCGCTCGCGGCCTGGCTCCTGGTGCGGTTGCGCCCGCTGCCGAGCTACGCGGTGCTCGCCCTGCCGATCGCCGCGAGCCTCCTGCTGGTCCGGGTCGTGACGACGTACGAGCAGGGCTGGATCACCGTCGCGGTCGGCGTCGTCGTCGACGTCGCCGCCGCCTGGCTGGCCCGCTTCATCGCCATCCACCTGGATTCATGGCAAGCTGTCAGAACTCTCAGAAAAGCAACGGATAGATTGGACTGACCGAGACCCCGTCAGGCGGTCCCCGACAGAGCGAGGAACCCATGGCACTCACCAACCCGGCGTTCTCAACGAACCCGGCGTTCCAGAACGGCAAGGGCGCGGCCACCGCGACCGTCACCGCCGAGAACCTCGAGCAGATGTATGAGGCGCCGTCCGCGACGGCCGCCCAGACCGACCGGATGACGGTCGAGGATACGATCAACAAGACCGCGATCAGCTTCGCGGTGCTCGTCGCGGGCGCCGTGGTCGGCTGGCTCGTGCCGGTCCTCGCGCTGCCCGCCGCGATCGTCGGTTTCGTGCTCGCGCTCGTGAACATCTTCAAGAAGCAGCCGTCGCCGGCGCTCATCCTGAGCTACGCCGGAGCGCAGGGCATCTTCATCGGCGCCATCTCGATGGTGTTCGAGAGCCTCTACTCCGGCATCGTCCTGCAGGCCGTCATCGGCACGCTGGCGGTCGTCGGCGTCACGCTGGCGCTCTTCGCCTCGGGCAAGATCCGCGCGTCGGCGAAGGCGACCAAGGTCTTCCTGATCGCGATGTTCGGGTACCTGGCGTACTCGATCGTCAACGTCATCCTGGTCTGGACCGGCGTCACGAACAGCGCCTTCGGCCTGAGCGGCGACGTGAAGCTCTTCGGCATCCCGCTCGGCGTCATCATCGGCGTCCTGGTCGTCATCATGGGCGCCTACTCGCTCGTGCTCGACTTCGACTTCATCCAGCGCGGCGTCCGCAACCGCGCACCGCGCATCTACGGCTGGTCGGGCGCGTTCGGCGTCATGGTCACGGTGATCTGGCTGTACCTGGAGATCCTGCGCCTCCTCGCCATCAGCCGCGACTAGCGACAAGCCGCAGAGAACGACCGCACCGCCTCACGAGGAACGGGCCGGGAGCATCAGCTCCCGGCCCGTTCTTCGTGTCGGAGGGGCTTACTTTCCGATGGCCGCGCAGTCGAGGAGCGGCCCGCCGGTGATCTCCGTCGGGTTGACGGTCGGCGTCGCCGTCGCCTTCAGCGTCTTGATCGGGGTCTTGCCCGCGTCGAACAGGGCGTCGAACTCCACGGTCTGCCCCGGCGCCATCTGCTGCACCGCCTGGGCGACCGGGTACTTCCCATCGCTGCCGACCATCGGGGCCGCCTGCGGCACGGCGTCGATCGCGGTGCCGAGCACGGTGTAGCCGGGAGGGGCGTAGACCGAGGTCCCGATCTGCACGTTCCCCTGCGCCACGAGCACGCCGTTGCCGAGCACGTACTCCGGGAGCACGTCGGCGGCGTCCGCCGGCGCCGTGCTCAGCAGCGAGACGCGCGTCATGACGTAGCGGTGGCCGTCGGAGCAGATGTTCTGTCGCACGTTGAACTTCACCCGCAGGAAGTAGTCCATCTTCGAGGGCGTCTGGTCCATGAAGTAGGCGCCGAACCAGTCGGTGGTCTTCGTGCTGACCGGCGGCTCCGCGTAGAACGGCGTCAGCTTGATGAGCTTCTGCTCGGCCTTGTCGCCGGTCCACGCCTTCACGCGGCCCTCCTCGCCCGCCTTCATGAGGATCTCGAGCATCTTCTTCGGGTCGGCTCCCCCGCCGAGGATCTTGGTGAACGTGTTGATCGCGACGGCCTGCTGCACCTTGTCCACGGTCGCCGGGTCCGGGTAGAGGGCGTAGATGTCGATCAGGAGGAGTCGCGCCGCGTTCTCCGCGTTGAGCTGCAGACCGGGGAGGACGTCGACCGGCCCCGTCGCCTCCAGGAGCTTGCCGAGGGTGACGGTGTCCATCGCGAGGATCCCGTCGATGTCATCGCCCTTCGCCGTCTTCCACATCGCCTTCGCGACGTCGTAGGTGAGCGAGAAGCGCGGGGTGATCGTCAGGTCCTGCACCTGCTTGCCCAGGCCCTGCGGGTAGAGCTTCTTGATGTCTTCGGGGAGCGGGATGATGTAGTCGTCGAACCGCGGGAACTCCCGGCCCGACGCCGACGACTGCTTGACCAGGCTGATCTTGCCCTTGTCGAAGTTGAGCAGCGCCATCGACCCGGTCGTGCCGCCGTTCGCGAGCAGCTCGCCGCTGTTCTCGAAGATGATCAGGTAGTTGCGCGGCTTGTCGGAGCCCAGCGCCACCGGGAGGGCGTGCACGGCGGCCTTCGCCTGCTGCATCTGCTCGTCGACCTTGCCGAGCATGTCGCCGAGCTGGGTCGTGGCCGCCCGGACGGGACCGAACGTCGAACCCTCGTCGATCGAGGCGACCTGCTTGTTCGCCTCGGTCATCGCCGCTGCGGCCTTGTCCACGGTCGGGATGGCCTTCTCGAGGGGCTTCAGATCGAGCGCGCCGTCGACGGGCTTGAGATTGGAGGGCGAGACCGTGCCGAGGACGCCGACGAGCGGCTTGATGGACTTCGCGACGACGTCGTCGGTCGAGCCGGCGAGGATGCGGACGGCGGAGAGGTTCGGCCCGAGGACGGGCACCAGCTCGGCGACGCGCCAGATCGGATCGCTCGTGTTCGCGCGTGCGGCGGCCGTCTTCGGCTCCAGCTTCGCCAGCGTCTTCTTCGCGCCGGTCACATCCTGTGCGACGACCTGGGACTTGAGGGTGTTCACGAGCGGGAGGGCCGACTCCAGCTCGTTCTTGGCCGCGATCCCCCGCGCGCCGATCCAGATGGCGGCGAAGACGCAGACCGCCAGGGCGATCACCACTCCCATCGTCCAGCGGAAGCGGCGGCTGCGGGTCCGCCGGGCATGCGAGATCGAGACTCGCGTCGCGGAGGCGGAATCGGGCATTCCACTATTACAGCAGAGCGAGGTTGAGCGCCCGGTGAGGACGCGGGCTCCCGGACGGGCCGTGTCCCGCGAACGGGGGACGCCCTGAAAGGCCTCTCACCACAGCCCCCGGGCGCTCGGAGGCAGCACTGGGAGTGTTCTGATAATTTGGCACGGTGGGGCGAGCATGGCACGCCCCATCGTCGCGTCAGCGCCGCTCGCGCGCTCCGTTGCGAAGTTCGAGCGAGCGAACCGGGGATCATGAGTTCACAGACCAAACGCGCCGTCATCGTCGGACAGGGATACGTCGGGCTTCCCGTCGCCATGCGCGCCGTCGACGCGGGCTACCAGGTGGTCGGCCTCGACGTCGACGACCGCCGCATCGACGGCCTCCGCAACGGCGAGTCCTACGTCGACGACATCACCTCCGAGACGCTGGGCGCCGCGCTGCAGTCGGGCCGGTACGTGCCGAGCAAGGACTACGCCGACGCCGCCGGGTTCGACGTGGCCGTCATCACGGTGCCGACGCCGCTCAGCGAGGGCATCCCCGACCTGACCTTTATCGAGGAGTCGGCGAAGTCGCTGTCGGCGCATCTCACGCGGGGCGCGACCGTCATCCTGGAGTCGACGACCTACCCGGGCACGACCGAGGAGCTCCTCATCCCGCTGCTCGAGCAGGGCTCCGGTCTGACCGCCGGCGAGGACTTCTTCGTCGGCTACAGCCCCGAGCGCATCGACCCAGGCAACAAGACGTGGAACTTCGCGAACACCCCGAAGGTGGTCTCGGGCATCGACGCCGCCTCGCTGGAGCGCGTCCAGGCCTTCTACGACGACCTGGTCGAGCGGACGGTTCCCGTGAGCGGCACGAAGGAGGCCGAGCTCACCAAGCTGCTCGAGAACACCTTCCGCCACGTCAACATCGCCCTCGTGAACGAGCTGGCGATCTTCGGCCACCAGCTCGGCGTCGACGTGTGGGAGTCGATCGAGGCGGCGTCGTCGAAGCCGTTCGGCTACATGAAGTTCACGCCGGGCCCCGGCGTTGGCGGCCACTGCCTCCCGGTCGACCCCAGCTACCTGTCCTGGCAGGTGCGCCGCAAGCTCGGCCAGTCCTTCCGGTTCGTCGAGCTCGCCAACGACATCAACGACCACATGCCTGACTACGTCGCCCAGCGCCTGATGGTGCTGCTGAATCGCGCCGGCAAGGCCCTCAACGGGTCGCGCATCGTGCTCGTGGGCCTGTCGTACAAGCGGAACACGGGCGACATCCGCGAGTCGCCGTCGCTGCGGCTGATCGACGTGCTCCGCGAGCTCGGCGCCGTGATCGTCGGCGTCGACGACCGCGTGGAGCCGCACCGCTGGCCCGCCGGCGTCGAGCGCGCCCCGTACTCCGCCGAGACCATCGCGTCGGCCGATGCGGTCGTGCTCGTGACGGACCACGAGGAGTTCGACCTGGACCTGCTGGCCCAGTCCCCCGTCCCTGTGCTCGACACCAAGAACCGCGTGACCGGGCCGACGATCGAGCGGCTGTGACCAGCACGGAGGCGCCCCGCGGTTCCGGCTGGGGCGCACTGACGCTCGCGTGGCGGCGCGACCCCTGGCTGACGGCGATCCTCGTCTGGATCGTCATCGCGCTGGTGTACGTGACGCTGATCCCGGTCGGCAACAACGTGGTCCTGTACCCGATCCTCCTGTCGTTCGCCGTGATCGCCGGGGTGAACGTGGTCCGGCATCGCATCCGGCCCGACCGCTCCCTCCTGCTTCCGGCGGCGCTGTGGGTCGCCTTCCTGGCCCTGGGCATCATCACCGGGATCGTGCGCGACGCGGACTCCTGGGGCCGGACGCTGGTCTTCTTCCTGCTCTGGCCGGCCGTCTTCAGTGTGGTGGTGCTCGGGTTCGACCGCAGGGTCGTCCGCACGATCCTCGTCACCGGCGCCTGGCTGTCGGTGTTCATCGGCGCGCTCCTCTTCGTCCAGGCCCTGGCGGCCGGCGGGGTGCTCCCGTTCCGCCGGCTCCCCGCGTGGATCGAGCACCCCCTGCACATGGCCGGATCCAGCAGCGGAGGCGTCGTCGCGCTCACGGCGACCACCATCCCGCCGCTGCTCTGGTGGGGCGGCATCTGGATCGCGTCGATGTTCGTCTCCGCGAAGGACGCGTACCTCCCGCCCGTGTGGCTCCGGACGCTCGCCGCGGCGCTGATCATCATCGGCGCGGTCGCCTCGTGGCGTCGCGGCGTGGTGCTCGTGCTGATCGCGACGCCGGTGATCGCGGTCATCGCCCTGTTCGCGCTGACGGTCCGCAACCGTCCGCAGACCGACGCGGTGCGGTTCACCTGGCGCGCGCTGCTGCGCCTGCTCGTCGTCCTCGTCATCGCCGCGGCCGGCGCGTTCGCCTGCCAGCCGCAGATCATCTCGATGCTCGGGGCGGTCGCGCACTCCACCGGCTCCGTGGTCTCGAAGGACCCGACGGGCCTCACCACGGACGAGCTCGAGGATCCCGGACGCCTCACCAATGAGGAGACCGACTCGCTCGCCGACAAGATCCGGACGAACGAGAGCCAGGTCCTGCTGAGCCCCGACTCTCCGGCCGACTGGGTGGTCGGCCGCGGTTTCGGCGCGACCATCGACCGCGGGTCGATCGAGCGCGAGATCCGGCCGTGGCAGACGGAGCTGCAGTACCACGCGCTCTTCTACTGGACCGGCATCGTGGGGCTGCTGCTCGTGGCCGCGGTGTTCGTGACCGCGTTCCTCGCGGTCCGCAAGGCGTTCGGCGTGGCCGGGCCGCTCCGCGGCGCGCTGTTCGTGAGCTCCGTCGGAGCCCTGTGCGTCCTCGCGGCGAACGCGAGCAATCCGTATCTCCAGGCGCCCGGCCACATGTGGCCGGTGTTCCTGCCGCTGATGGTCGCCAGCGCGGTGTTCACGGCGCGGCGGCAGGAGGCGGCGGGCACCTCGCCGTCACCGGCGGAGCCCCTGCCCGCCCCGGCGGAGAGCCGGTGACCGGAGCGAGCGGGGTGACGGCGTCGGGGGCCCCGCGCGGGCGCGGCCTCCTCCTGCTGAGCACCGCCTCCAGCGCCCTGTTCTCGCTGGCCGCGCAGCTGCTCGGCCTGGTGTCCCTGCCGCCGTCGTCGTTCGGCCTGTTCTCGCTGCAGTACCTGGTCTTCGCGCTCGGGACCTCGGTGTGCCTCTCGACGGTCAGCGAACCGTGGCTGCGCACCGAGCTCGGCCGCGGGCACCGCTCCCCCTGGCCGGACTACGCCGCCGCCCTGCTGTATCTGAGCGCGCTCACCGTGCTCGCGACGCTCGTTCTGTCCCTGATCGTCCCGGGCCTCGCGCCGGTCGCGATCACGGGCGCGCTGGCCGCCGGCGCGAACGTGTACCGGTCCGGCACCCGCTACCACCAGGTCCGCACCGGCCAGTGGAGGCTGGCGCTGGTCGCCGACATCGTCGGCGTCTCCCTCACGGTGCTGGTGTGGCTGGCGCTGACGTTCACCCCCCTCGACGCGCTCGAGACGCTGTCGTGGGCGTGGCTGGCCGGCGGTCTCGGCGCCGCCGCGGTCGCCGCCCGCCCCTACCTGCGCGGCCCGGCCGCCGCGATCGGCTGGGTTCGCCTCCACCGGGAGCACATCTCGCCGCTGCTGCGCGACTCCATCCTGATGGACGTCGGCTCGATCGCGACGCCGTTCGCGGTCGCACCCGTGCTCGGCCTCGCTGACTTCGGCGTCTACCGCGCCGTCTCGAACGTCGCCGCGCCGGTGCGCCTGGTGCTGAACCCGCTGCGCCCGGTGCTCGCCGGCGCCAGCCTGGCGGCGTTCCGCTCGCTCGCCCGCATCGCTCTCGTCGTCGGCCTGTCCGTCGGTTTCGGCGCCGCGGCCGCCGTCGCCCTGCTCATCATCGGGTCGCTGCACATCGAGTTGGGCTCCCTCACCGCCCTCGCCGACTACGCGGTCCCGACGGGGCTGTTCGTGGCCTCCAACTTCCTCACACTCTTCTACTACATGCTGGCGCGCGCCCACCTGTCCGGCCGCGCTCTGCTGGTCGGCCGCATCTTCCAGACCGTCCTCGCCATCGCCTGCCCCATCGCGGGCGCGCTGCTCGGACAGCTGACCGGCGCGATCTGGTTCTACGCGGTCGGGACGGCGCTCAGCGGCGTCGTGTGGCTGTGGGTCGTGCTGCGCGCACGCTCAGAGGTCGCCGGACCGGTCGACATCGAGGACGAACCGCTGCCATGAGGCGCTCCACGCGCTGAAGCTGTAGTGCTCCTCGACCGCCGCGCGGGCGGCGGCACCGCGTCGCGCTCGCTCGGCGGCGCTCTCGCGAGCCAGGCCGACGAGCCCGTCCCGCCACTCGCCGGCCGTCCGGGCCGCGACGCCCTGCGCACGGTCCAGCACGCGGGCGTTCTCGCCCACCGGGCTCGCGACGGACGGCAGACCGGCCGCCGAGTACTGCAGCAGCTTGTACGCGCACTTGCCGCGCGACCACAGGTCGTCGGTGAGCGGCATGATGCCGAAGTCGGCGCGCAGGAGGTCGGCGGCGTACGTCGACGGACCCCACGCCACGCGGTCCACCATCGCGTCGAGGTCGCCGAGCGGCGCCTCCCCCGCGCTGATCACCACGAGCCGCAGCCCGGTCGCGGCGTGCGCGGCCAGCAGCGGCTCCGCGACGTCGGCCAGATACTTCTCGGTGCTCGGAGACCCCAGCCAGACGGCCGTCGGCGTCTCGCCATCGACGTGCTCCTTCACCGGGTAGCGGTCGGGCTCGACGCAGCTCGGGACGATCACGACCTCGCGGGCGTGGCGCCGCGCCTCCTCGGCCAGGAATTCGTTGCCCGCCACGACGACGTCCGCCGCCTCGACGCTGCGCCGCCAGATGCGCCGCTTCGACCAGAGGCGCTCGGTCGCGGACAGCGGGCTGTGCATCAGGGCGTCGTCGAAGTCGTAGACGCCGTGCGCGGCGTTGCGCAGCATCCGCGCCTCCACGCCGCCGTTGCTGAACGGCCCAGCCTGGCGCGAGAGCAGCAGCGGCCCGTCGGTGCGGCGCGCCTCCGACCGGAGGCGCAGCTCGGCGGAGGGGATGCGCGCGGCGTTCCGCGCCAGCACCCCGAGTCCGTTGGAGGACAGCCCCAGGTAGCTGGAGCCGTCGGCGTCGAGGCCCAGGTGGTCGATCCAGTCGAAGACGCGCACCCGGGCGCTGCCGGCCCCGCGGCCGTAGCTCGTCGCGTACCGGAGCGCGGTCACGAGACCCGCTCCTCGATCGGCTCCTCGTCGGGATCGGCAATGCCCCGCCCATGGACGCTCCAGCGGCTGACGAGCGTGATGGCGGCCGCGAAGACGATGAGCGACAGCACCAGGGTGCTTCCGATCCTGGTCACGAACGGTGCGAGGAAGACCGTCGTCATGCAGACCGCGGAGATCCAGTACATCGTCTGCGAGCGGAACCGGCGGATGAACAGCCAGCCGAACAGCGCGCCGAGAAGCACCGTGCCGACCAGCACGCCCGGGAGGCGGAAGTCGCGGTAGAACGGCTCCAGCCAGGTGTACACGTTGGTCGGGACCCCGGTGTCGATGAAGGGGCTGATCGGGTCCACATGCGGTATCCCCGGGATGACCTTCAGCACGCTTCCGAAGGTGCTCGCCCCCCAGGTCTGCGGGTCCCAGTCGCCGACGACGAACACGCCGCGCACACGCTCCGGCGGCCACTCGTGGTTGTCGGAGTCCGCGAGCTGAAGGAACGCCATCGTCCCCGCCGTGTAGTACTGGAAGGGCGAGGTCAGGCCCGAGCGGGCGAGAGCGGGTGCCACGACACCGCTGCGCAGCGACTCCTGCCCGGTCTTGTTGAGCGCTCCGCCCAGTCCCTGGAACACCAGGAGGGCGCCGACCCCGAGCACCGCGACCCCGCCGATGATCTGCACGGCCCGCGGCAGGCGCGACCACAGCCGCGTCACGCCACGCGCGCGGTCGCCGCGCTCGGCGCCGCGTGCCGGCCACTGCTGCGAGACGAGGACCGCGACCCAGAGCAGGACCGCGATGACGATGTTCGTCCGCTGCAGCAGAGCCAGCATCGAAGCGCAGAGGGCGAGCGCCCCGACCACCCGGACGGCGATCGGGAACGGCCGATCGATTCCCGGCCGGTGGACGAGCAGCACGAACAGAAGAGGCCCGAGGTAGAGCAGGACGCGCGCGGGCAGCGGCACCGTCTCGAGGTACGACGCTCCGTGCGCACCGCGGATCGCTGCCGGGTGCAGCAGCAGCGTCGTGATCCCGAACCGCAGATGCACCGACACGAGGTAGGCGACGAACCCTGCGCAGTACAGCGCCAGTGCCACGTAGAACACCGGCCGGGTCGCCGCGAACGTCGTCTCCTGCACGCGCCAGGCACCCCAGCGCGGCAGTGACGGCCGCTCCCGGCGGCGCGCGAGGAGGATCGCGATCGCGCCGGCCCCGACGTCGAAGGCGGCGATGCCCGTCGCGAGCGTCAGCCAGGCCCCCGCGGTGGCGGGCTTGTACGCGATGAGGTTGGTCGCGATGAGCGCGAGCGCGCCCGCCCAGACCACGTTGTGGCAGAGCACGAGCACGAACACCGTGCGGGCGTAGCGGTGCACGAGCAGGCTGAGCACGACGAGCATCCCGAGCAGGAGCAGGCACCAGACGAGATTCGGCATCATGCGCGCGGCCCCTTCCGGTCGAGCAGTCCCCGGTAGAACGCCTCCTGTGCGGCCCACACGACCGGGCGGTCGAAGCGCGCCCGCGCGCGCTCGTGGGCCGCCCGGCCGTAGCCGCGGCGCCGCTCGGGGTCGGCGATGAGGGCAGCGATGGCGTCGGCCAGCGCCTCCGCATCGCGGACGGGGACGATCAGCCCGGTCTCGCCGTCGATCACGGAGTCGACGGCGCCCGTGGCGTCGGTCGTGACCGTCGGCACGGAGGCGGCGGCGGCCTCCAGCACGACGTTCGGGAAGCCTTCGCGGAAGGTCGGCAGGCAGAGCAGGTCCATCAGCGCGTAGTAGCGCTCCGGGTCGGTGACGAAGCCGGTGCGCGCCATGCGCATCCCCGGGACGTCGAGGAAGGCGGCGCCCGCCTCGTTCTCGCCCGACCCGACGAGCAGCAGCTGCGCGGCCACCCCGCGGCCCTGGAGCAGGCGGAGGGCCTCCTCCAGCACCCCGACGCCCTTGTCCTCGGTGAGGCGGCCGACGAAGCCGATGACCGGGAGGCCGGCGTCGAGTCCGAGCTGCTCGCGCAGCTGCTCCTTCGCCGTCGCATCGTCGGGGAGCGCGCGCTCGACCGCGTCGACGTCGACGCCGTTGGACGAGCCGTCACCAAGGACGATGAAGCGCTCCGGACGGCCCAGGCGCAGCTCAACCGCGCGCGCGGCCAGGCTGCGGCTGACGGCGACCGTCGTGACCGCACTCGCCACGCTGAGCCGCTCCAGCACGGTGAGGATGCGGCGTCCGAGGCCCTGCGCCGTCTCGAGCCGGAGCCCGCGCAGCAGGTATACCCGGCCCTTCACGCGCGTCAGTCGCGCCGCCAGCGTGCCGAGCAGGCCCGCCTTGGGCGTCCCGGCGCTGACGACGTCCGGCCGGAGCCGGCGCAGCAGCCGCAGCCACGCGAACAGCGAGCGGAGGTCGGCCAGCGGTGAGGGGTCCCTCCGCATCGGGAGGGCGTGCGCCGTGACGTGCGGGGTCCCGTCGAGTGCCGCCAGCGCCGCACCCGGCGAGCAGACGACGTGCACGTCCCAGCCCCGAGAGGCCAGGAACGCCGGGAACCCGGCCATCAGCCGCAGCGAGAGGTCGACGGTCACCCCGAGGACGATCGTCGGCCGGTGCGCCGGCGCACCCCCGGGCGTCATCCGTCTCGCCGCTCGCGGTACCAGTCGATGGTGCGCGTCAGCGCCGTCGCGAAGTCGGTCGGCTGCACCTCGGGGAACAGCTCGCGGATGCGGACGCCGTCCGACTGGGAGGCGCGCACGTCGCCGACCCGCGGCTCCACGTGCTCGACGGCCAGCTCGACGCCGAGGTGCTCCTGCATCAGCTCGACCACGCGCAGCAGCGGGGTGCTCGTGCCGAAGGCGAGGTTCACCGGGTGCGTGTCCGAGATCTGCCGCTCCACGGCGGACATCAGCGCCGCACACACGGTCTCCACGTAGGTGAAGTCGCGCGACTGGAGGCCGTCGCCGTGCACGATCAGCGGCTTGCCGTCGAGCGCCGCCTCCACGAACTTCGGGATGACCGCGGCATACACGTGGTCGGCCGCCTGCCGGGGGCCGAAGACGTTGAAGAACCGGAACGCCAGCGTCTTCATGCCGTACGAGTGGTTGTAGGCGATCGTGTAGCCCTCGGTGGCGTGCTTGCTGACCGCGTACGGGCTCATCGGCCGGGTCCAGTCGAACTCCGACTTCGGCAGCTTCGTGTTGCTGCCGTACACCGAGCTCGACGAGGCGACGACGACGTGCGGCACCCCGGCGAGGCGCGAGGCCTCCAGCACGTGGAGGGTGCCGGTCGCGTTGGCGTGGTGCGACGGGATCGGCGCGGCGACCGAGCGCGGCACGCTGCCGAGCGCCGCCAGGTGGACCACCGAGTCGACGCCCTCCACCACCGACGACAGCAGGTCGAAGTCCAGGATGCTGCCCTCGGTGAACTCGACGTTCGTGTCCTCGAGGTTCGCCAGGCTGCCCGTGCTGAGGTCGTCGAGCACCCGTACCTCGGCCTCCGGGTGGACGGCGTTGACGTGGCGGACGAGGTTGGAGCCGATGAAGCCGGCTCCTCCGGTGATCAGGATTCTCATGGGTCTCTCAGGTCGGACGGCGGTTCTGACGTTTCGGTTTGCTGGTTCCGGTGCTGCTGGTTCGGTGCTGCTGGGTCAGCGGGCGGGCACGCCCTTGACGACGACGTGCGAGGCCACATCCCTCGTCACGCAAGCCGCGGCGCCGACGGTGCTCTCGGCGCCGACCGTCAACCCCTGCAGGACGACGCTACCTGCTCCGAGCAGCACACCCCCCTCGACGCGCACCTCGCCGGAGACGATGGCGCCGGGATTGACGGAGACGTAGTCGGCCAGGACGGCGTCGTGCCCGATCACCGCGCCGGGGTTCAGGTGCACCCCGCGCCCGAGCGTCACGTTGGTCGAGAGCTGCACGCCGCCGCACACCACCGAGCCCGCGCCGATGCGGGCGCGCGACCCGATCTCGGCACGCGGATGGAGGAGCGTCTCCGGCTCGAGGCCCGCCGCGGTCAGCCGGCTGTCGATGGTCCGGCGCACGGCCGGGGAGCCTATCCCGACGACGTAGCGGGCGGACGGACGCGCCTCCAGCCACTCGTCGAGCGTGCCGAGGTAGGCGACGCCGCGGTCGGCGAGCCGGCTGAGCGCGAGCGCGCTCGGGGCGTCATCGACGACGCCGAGCACGTCGTAGCGGCCGGGCTCGGCGCGTTCGGCGGCCTCCGCGACGTCGAGCGCCTCGCGGCCGAAACCTCCTGCACCGACGACGACGAGCGCCGTCACGCGACCTCCTCCGGCCGGAACTCCGGCATGGTCGCGTGCCCCTCGGCCGAGATGCCGTCGCGGCGGACGACCGAGAGGGCCGTCTGCAGCAGGATCCAGGCGTCGAGGCGGAGGCTGCGGCGCTCCACGTACTCCACGTCCAGCTCGAAGCGGCGCGACCACTCGACGGTGTTGCGGCCGCTCACCTGGGCGAGGCCGGTGATGCCGGGGCGCACCTCGTGCCGCCTGGCCTGCTCCGGCGTGTACCGGCCGAGGTACGAGACGAGCAGAGGCCGCGGGCCGACGACGCTCATGTCGCCGCGGAGCACGTTCACGAAGGACGGCAGCTCGTCCAGGCTGGTCGAGCGCAGCACCCGGCCGAACCGGGTCAGCCTGGCCTCGTCGCTGACATCCTCGCCAGGACGCGCCTCGCGCATCGTCCGGAACTTCAGGAGGGTGAACACGCGCCCGTCGCGGCCGGGACGCGGCTGCCGGAACAGCACGGGCCGGCCCAGGTTGCGGGCGACCAGCACCGCGACGAGGGCGAACACGGGCGAGCCGACGACGAGCACGATCGCGGCGCTGACGATGTCGAGCGCGCGCTTCACGGCGTCGTAGGGTCGCCGGCGGGTCACGACCGGGCCTCCAGGAAGGCGGTGATGCGGTCGGTCACCCGGCTCAGCTCCTCGTCGCCGAGGACCGAGCCGCTCGGGAGCGTCACGCCGGTCTCGAACAGCCGCTCGGCGCTCCCGTCGACCACCGCGGTGGCGCCGGCGAAGACCGGCTGCAGGTGCATCGGCTTCCACAGCGGACGGCTCTCGATGTCGTCCTCGGCGAGCCAGGCGCTCAGCTCGGTGGCACGCCAGCCGGCGACCTCGGGGTCGACCAGGATGGACGTGAGCCAGCAGTTGTCCTCGGCGTCGCCGTCGCCCTGGAAGAGGCTGACGCCGGCCACGGGTGCGAACAGCTCGCGGTACCGCTCGCGGATGTCGCGGCGGCGGGCGATCATCCCGTCGAGCCGGGCGAGCTGGGCGCGCCCGAGAGCGGCGAGCAGGTTGCTCATGCGGTAGTTGTAGCCGATGTCGACGTGCTCGTAGTGCGCGACCGGCTGGCGGGCCTGCGTGGCGAGGTAGCGGGCGCGCTTGGCGACCTCCGCGTCGGCGGTGAGCAGCATCCCGCCGCCGGAGGTCGTCATGATCTTGTTGCCGTTGAACGAGAGCCCGGCGGCCATGCCGAACGACCCGGCAGCGCGGCCGCCGCGGGAGGCTCCGAGGGCCTCGGCCGCGTCGGACACGACGGGCACCCCGTACCGGGCGGCGATCGGCTCGATGCGGTCGTACTCCGCGACCCGGCCGAGCAGGTCGACCGGCAGCACGGCCGCCACCGTCACGCCCTGGGCCGCCGCGTCGCGCAGCGCCTCCTCGAGCAGCTCGGGCGACATGTTGCCGGTCACCGGGTCGCAGTCGACGAAGATCGGCGTGGCGCCGGTGTAGACGATCGAGTTGGCGGTCGCCGCGAACGTCATGGTCGACGTGATCACCGACGTGCCCTGACGGGCGCCGGCGGCGAGCAGCGCGAGGTGGAGCGCGGCCGTGCCGGAGCTCAGCGCCACGGCGTGCGCCACACCGGTGCGGTCGGCGATCTCGCGCTCGAAGGCGTCGACGTCGGGGCCGAGCGGCGCGATCCAGCCGGAGCGCAACGCGCCGAGCAGGAACTCCTCCTCGAGGGCTCCGACGTCGGGGGACGACATGTAGATGCGGGGGCTCACGAGGCGGTACCGCCCCGGCGGGACCGGCTGACCTCGGTCGCCTGGCTCACGCCGACCATGTTCGTGTCGGCGCGCCCCTCCGACCAGCGGCGCTCCCACTCCGCGCGGTCGAGCCGCTCGGGGCGCAGCGGGCGGATGCGCGCGTGCGAGATCAGCGGGTGCCGCGGCCGCACGTCGACCTCGTCCTCGCCGATCAGCTCCTCGTGCAGCTTCTCGCCAGGGCGCAGGCCGGTGAAGACGACCTCGATGTCTTTGCCCGACTGCGCGATCATGCGGTGGGCGATGTCGAGGATGCTGACGGGCTCTCCCATGTCGAGGATGAGCACCTCGCCCGCGGTGCCGATCGCCCCCGCCTGCATGACGAGCTGGCAGGCTTCGGGGATGGTCATGAAGTAGCGGGTCGCCTGCGGGTGCGTGACGGTGAGCGGCTTGCCCTCGTCGATCAGGCGCTTGAAGGTCGGGATGAGCGAGCCGCGGCTGCCGAGCACGTTGCCGAACCGCACCGACAGGTACGCGAGGCCCGAGGTCTCGCCCGCCCACGCCGTGAGGCGCTCCGCCACCCGCTTGGAGTGGCCGAGGATGCTGCTCGGGCGAGCCGCCTTGTCGGTCGAGATGTTGATGAACTGCTGCACGCCGGAGGCGAGGGCGGCGTTCAGCACGTTGAGGGTGCCGAGCACGTTCGTCTTCCAGGCCTCGCCGGGGTACCGCTCCAGCATCGGCAGGTGCTTCAGCGCGGCCGCGTGGAAGACCACGTCGGGCCGGCGCTCCTGGAACAGCTCGTGCAGCGCGTCGGCGTCGCGGATGTCCGCGAGCACGATGTCGCGCGAGTCGAGGAGGCCGTTGCCGGCGATGTTGAGCTGCGCGCCCTGGAGGCCGGTCTCGTCGCGGTCGAGCATGATCAGCTCGGACGGCCGGTACTTCGCGATCTGGCGGCACAGCTCCGAGCCGATGGAGCCTCCGGCGCCGGTGACGAGGACGCGGCGGCCGGTCAGGTAGCCGCCGATGCTCTCCACATCGGTGTCGACGGGGCGGCGGCCGATGAGGTCCTCGATCGACAGCGTGCGCATGTCGCTCAGCCGCGTCTTGCCGCCCAGCACCTCGTCGAGCTCCGGGAGCACCTTGACGGTCATCCCGAGCGGCTCCGCGTAGTCGGAGATGCGCTTGAGCAGGGTGGCGTCGGCGCGCGCGACGCAGACGATGACGACCGTCGCGGAGGTCGCCTGCGCCGCCGAGGCCATGTCCGCGATGGTCCCGAGCACCGGGACGCCGAGCAGCCGCAGGTTGCGCTTGCTCTTGTCGTCGTCCAGGAAGCCGACGGGCAGGTACGCCGACTCGGGGTCCGTCAGCATGCGCCGCACCATGATGCTGCCCATGAAGCCGGCGCCGACGATGATCGCGCGACCCGCG
Source organism: Leifsonia sp. KNZ12-8B (assembly GCF_056755495.1). NCBI lineage: Bacteria > Bacillati > Actinomycetota > Actinomycetes > Micrococcales > Microbacteriaceae > Leifsonia > Leifsonia sp. KNZ12-8B. The sequence continues at coordinate 25,816 of NZ_JBPGXM010000013.1, read as the reverse complement.
TCCGGGTTCACCTTGAGCTTGCGGATGACGTACTGGCGCTTCAGGTACCGCGCGAGCCCCATCAGGCCGAACGCGATCGGGCCGGCGATGAGCGCCAGGCTGCGCGGCAGGTGCAGCGCCGAGCTGAAGGCGGCGAGCGGGAGGGTGATGATGACGGACACACATGCGACCGTGACGGCGACCGCGGTCGCCTCCTCGAAGCTGCCGTAGGTGTACCGCCCTCGGTACAGCCAGAACAGCCAGCCGAGGACGAGCTGCAGCAGCAGCACGACCACGCACAGCACCAGGACGGGCAGGATGTCGATCTTCGTCAGGTTGAAGTCGTACCGGAAGATCACGGCGACGAAGATCGCCACGACCCAGGCGAGCGAGTCCGCCAGGTACTGGCTGCCGAAGCGTGCCACGAGCGACTCGCCGCGGGCGCGCGTCTCGTCCTGGACGCGCTTGGCCCAGAGCCGATCCTTGAAAGTCATACTGGCAGTTCCTCGTTCTCTAGCCAGGCCATGCTACCTAATCCCACGGCGAGACCTGGAACGCGCCGTCTGCCGCGACACGGAGAACGGCCGGAACGCGTGCGTTCCGGCCGTCGTCCGGCCCTCGTCGGACGCGTGAGTCCGACGAGGGGTCACTCCCACTCGATGGTCCCCGGCGGCTTGGACGTGACGTCGAGCACGACGCGGTTGACCCCGTCCACCTCGTTGGTGATGCGGTTGGAGATGCGGGCCAGCAGCTCGTACGGCAGGCGGGTCCAGTCGGCCGTCATCGCGTCCTCGCTGGAGACCGGGCGCAGCACGATCGGGTGGCCGTAGGTGCGGCCGTCGCCCTGCACGCCGACCGAGCGCACGTCGGCCAGCAGCACGACCGGGCACTGCCAGATCTCGCCGTCGAGCCCGGCGGCGGTCAGCTCGGCGCGCACGATCGCGTCGGCGTCGCGCAGCAGGTCGAGCCGCTCCTGGGTGACCTCGCCGACGATGCGGATGCCGAGGCCCGGGCCGGGGAACGGCTGCCGGGCGACGATCTCCTCTGGCAGGCCGAGCTCGCGCCCGATCGAGCGCACCTCGTCCTTGAACAGCGTCCGCAGCGGCTCCACGAGCTCGAACTGCAGGTCCTCCGGCAGGCCGCCGACGTTGTGGTGGCTCTTGATGTTCGCGGTACCGGTGCCGCCGCCCGACTCCACGACGTCCGGATAGAGCGTCCCCTGAACGAGGAACCGGATCGGATCGCCCTCGCTGGCCGCCTCCGCGATGAGGTCGGCCTGCGCCTGCTCGAAGACGCGGATGAACTCGCGGCCGATGATCTTGCGCTTGGTCTCGGGGTCGCTGACGCCGGCGAGCGCGGTCAGGAACTGCTCCTGCGCGTTCACCGTGACCAGCCGGATGCCCGTGGCCTTGACGTAGTCCTCCTCGACCTGGCGCGCCTCGTCCTTGCGCAGGAGGCCGTGGTCGACGAACACGCAGACCAGCTGGTCGCCGACGGCCTTGTGGACGAGCGCGGCCGCGACGGCCGAGTCGACGCCGCCCGACAGGCCGCAGATGACGCGGCCGGAGCCGATCTGCGCGCGGATCGCGGCGACCTGGTCGGCGATGACGTTGCCCGCGTTCCAGTCGCCGGGGAGGCCGGCGGCGCGGTGCAGGAAGTTCTCGAGCACGGCCTGGCCGTACGCGGAGTGCTTCACCTCGGGGTGCCACTGCACGCCGTACAGCTTGCGCTCGTCGTTGGCGAAGGCGGCGACGGGGGTGCCGTCGGTGGAGGCGAGGACGTCGAAGCCCTCCGGAGCACGCGACACCGAGTCGCCGTGGCTCATCCAGGCCGTCTGCTCCGCCGGCTGCCCGTCGAGGAGGACGCCGCCGTCGGAGATGCGGACCGCGGTCGAGCCGTACTCGCGCTGCCCTGTCTTGGCGACCTCCCCGCCGAGCGCGGTGGCCATCACCTGGAAGCCGTAGCAGATCCCGAGTACCGGGACACCGAGGTCGAGGATCGCCTCGTCGAGCTTCGGCGCGCCCTCCTCGTACACGCTGGACGGGCCGCCGGAGAGCACGATGCCGGCGGGCCGTTTGGCCGCGATCTCCGCCGCCGTGACCGTGTGCGGCACGATCTCGGAGTACACGTTGGCCTCGCGCACGCGCCGCGCGATCAGCTGCGCGTACTGCGCGCCGAAGTCGACGACGAGGACGGGCCCCTGCGGGGCCGCGGAGTCTGCGCCGCGCAGCATGTCGCTGAAGGCGCCGTCGGTTTCAGGATTCGCGTTGATGTGTCGCCTCCACGAGCGTCGCTGCCTCGGCCTCGCGGCCGGCCAGATAGGTCTTGACCTGCTTGCTGACCCGCGCCTCCACGAAGAACGAGAGGAACGGGACGACGCCTCCGAGCGCGATGGTCACGAACCGGATGAACGGCCAGCGCATCAGGCTCCAGAGGCGGAAGTCGGAGATGAGGTACACGACGTACAGCCAGCCGTGTGCGATGAGGATGCCGGTGCTGAGGTCGAGGCCGGTCGGCTCGACGGCGGTCTCGACCGGGACGAAGGTCAGCGCGCCGTAGTTGCTGAAGGCGAACAGCTGGAGGCCGATACCGTACTTGAGGATCATCTCGGCGCACAGCAGCAGCAGCATGATGCCGGTGACGTAGGCGAAGACCTGGTAGAACCGGAGCGCCCCGCGGATCTTCGGGAAGTCTTCGAGCTTGGGAGCGAGGGGCATACCGCTATTCTACGTGGCCCGCCGGGGCCCGCTCCCCCGCCGCATCGGCCGCCTCCTGGGCCTCGAGCTCGCGCAGCTCGTCCTCCTTCTGCTTCGCGTCCTTCACCAGGCGGTACCACATGAAGACCGCGAAGCCGGCGAAGATGATCCACTCCGCGGCGTAGAAGATGTTGAGCCAGTTGAGCTCGGTCTGGGCGATCGGGGGCGGCGAGTCGATGTCGGTCAGGCCGGCCGGCGCGTCGCGGTCGACGACATAGGCCGCGTACACGTCCATCCCGTCCACGCCCGTCCACAGGTTGTAGAGGGCGCCGACGCCGACCGTCCGCATGGCCAGCGGCGCGTTCTTGCGATCCTGCGGCAGCTGCGGCTGCTCGTCGGGGAGGATGCGGCCGGTGACGCGCTGCTTCGTTGCGGGCTGCTCGGCCAGGCGTGCGGCCGCGGCCTTCGCCGCCTGCTCGGTCGGCGCCCACCCGCGTGCGACCGCGAGCGCGACCGGCTCGCCGCCCGATCCTGCCACCGTCGCGTGGCTGACGACCCACCAGCCCGTGCGGCCGTCGTTGATGCGGTCGTACAGGAGGTGCTCGTCGCCTGGCACGAAGGTCGCGTCGAACTCCACCAGCTGGCCGACGGCCGCGTCGCGCAGCGGGCCGCCCGGCTGCGCCACCTGCGTCAGCGGCAGCGCGGTCTCGGTCGGCGCCTCCACGGCCTTCCCCGACTCCACCGCGCGCGCCAGCTGCCACTGGCCCAGCGCCGCGAAGCCCGCGGCGAGCGCGAGCGCGAAGACGAGCGCCCCGATCCAGCGGGGTCGCAGCATCATCTGTAACAGCGTGGTCCCGCCCGTCGCTGACGGGCGGCCGGGGGTGGTGTCGATGGGTCAGTCCCGCTTTCGGTCGCCGGAGTCTTCCTGCTGCACGGCCGGGCCGGAGGCGCTCTGCTCCAGCATGGCCTGCTCGACGATCCGGTCGACGGCGGCGGTGGTGTCGTCCGCGTTCCGGTCGTCGCGACCGGACTCGGGAACGAGGTCGGCGGTGGCCGCCTCGACCAGCGCGATCTCCTCGTCGAGCATGGGATCGCGCTTCGGCTTCTTCCTGCGCCTCGTGGACGCGCCGGTCCTGAGGATCATCCCACCGATCTTCTCGGAGTTCGCTGCGAGGATCGGCCCGAGCACCGCCATGATGAGCACGTAGAGGCCCGCGAACGGCTGGATCCGCTCGTCCAGCCCGGCGCTGATCGACAGCGTGGCGAGGATCAGCGCGAACTCGCCGCGGTTCTGCAGGATGACGGTGGTGTTGATGCCCGCCTGCACGCCCATCCCGTTGATCCAGGCGACGAACTGGCCGGCGCCGATATTGAGCACGATCGTCATCCCGACCGCGATGAGCACCGGGACGAGCACCGACGGGAACTGCGCGGGGTCGAGCTCCAGCCCGAAGTTGAGGAAGAAGAACGCGGCGAAGACGTCGCGCAGCGGGATGGCGATGTGCTCGATCTTGTTGCGGTACTTGGTCGCGCCGAGCACGAGCCCGATGAGGAAGGCGCCGATCGCGTCGGTGACTCCGAGGATCTCGCCGATCCCGGCGAACAGCACGGCGAAGCCGAAGAACAGGATCGTGAAGAGCTCGTCGTCCTTGGTCCGGAACAGGCGCGAGACGAACCTCCCGCCCCAGCGCGCGATCGTGAACATGACCACGAGGAACGTGAAGGCGATGGCCAGCTTGCCGACCACCGGCCAGAAGTCGGTCTCGCCGCTCAGCACGACAGAGACGATCGCGAGGTAGATCGCGATGAAGATGTCCTCGACGACCGTCACGCCGAGGATCATCGGCGTCTCGGTGTTGGGCAGCCTGCGCAGGTCGATCAGCAGCTTCGTGACGATCGCCGACGAGGAGGTCGCGGTCATCCCCGCGATGATCAGCGCCTCCCGGGTGCCCCAGCCGACCATGAAGCCGAACACGAGCCCCACGCCCATGTTGATGACGATGTAGGAGCCGCCCGAGATGATCAGCTTGCCGAAGTTGCCGAAGAACTCGTCCTGGTCGAACTCCAGCCCCAGGTTGAACAGCAGCAGGATGAGGCCGAAGACCGCGATCAGCTCGATGTAATGGCTCTCGAAGTCGAGCGGGAACCAGCCGGTGTGCGGGCTCGCGAGCAGCCCGACGACCATGTAGACGGGGATCGCGGGGAGACCCACCAGCCTGCCGAGCCGCCCCAGCACGTAGGCGACGAGCAGGAGGATTCCGAGGATGATGAGGTCTTCACCGAGATGCATCGATCAACCCCCCGGCGGAGCGTCGACGGTGGCCCGGGCGGCGACTTCGCCGGTCCGGAAGAACGAGAAGGCCTTGGCGACCTTCTCCGGGGTGCCCGCGACGACGAGGGTGTCGCCGGGGAAGACCTTGAAGTCGGGCGCCGGGGCCGGGTTGGCGGAGTCGCCGCGCACGACCGCGACGACGGTGAGGCCGACGAAGCCCCTGTCGCCCGGCTGGCCGAGCTGCTGCCCGGCGATGTAGTCCTCGTAGTCGACCGTGAACCAGTCGATGCTGAGCCCCGGGATCTGGTCGAGCGCGGTCAGCGACTCGGTGATCTGCGTGCCGCCGAGCAGCTCGGCGAGCGTGTGCGCCTCGTCCTCGCTGAGCCGCAGCGACACCTTCGTCACGTCCGAACCGTCCTCGTGGTCCGAGAACGTGATCAGGTCGCTGTGACCCGAGCGGTGTGCGATGACGCCGACTTTGCCGCCGTCATCGGTGACGAAGGTGTGCAGCACCCCCACTCCGGGGAGCTTCACCCGTCGTACGTCGACCATCGTCCGTCTCCATCCGCCGATCCACTGGTTTCTGTGGGTTCTCTCATACCCTATCGAAGCGCCCTGAACGGAGCCGGGGGCCCGCTCAGCCGTCCGTGATAGGGGCGTCCTCCGCGCCGGCACCGGTCACGCCGGACGCGTCGGCATCGGCTTTCGACGGCACGCCGGTGCGCGCGGTCCTGGTCACCCGCTGTGCCGCGGCGTCCACGTCCACGATGTCGGGCGCCTCCAGCCGCGCCCGGTCGGCGGACTCGTCGTCCGGCTGCAGCTGGCTGGCCCGCTCCGCGGCGACGCGCTTGAGATAGGTCTGCACCTCGCGCTCCTCGCGCTCGGAGTCCCAGCCCAGCATGCCCGCCATGAGCCGCGCGGCGACAGGTGCTGCCGAGACGCCGCGGTCCCACGCCTCGATGGAGATGCGGGTGCGGCGGGCGAGCACGTCCTCCAGGTGCAGCGCGCCCTCGTGCGAGGCCGCGTACACCACCTCGGCGCCCACGTAGTCGTCGGCGCCGGGCAGCGGCTCCGCGAGCGAGGGGTCGTCGCGGATCAGCGCGAGGATGTCCTCGGTGAGCGTGCCGTACCGGTTGAGGAAGTGCTCGATGCGGGCGACGTGGAGGCCGGTGTCGGCGGCGATCCGCTTGCGGCGGTTCCATGCCGCCTGGTATCCCTCGGCCCCGACGAGCGCGATGTCCATCGTGGTGCTCTCGGGGATCTTGCCGTCGAGGGCGTCGACGGCGGCATCCACCGCGTCCTTCGCCATGACCCGGTACGTCGTCCACTTGCCGCCCGCGATCACGACGAGCCCCGGGACGGAGTGCGCGACGAGGTGCTCGCGCGACAGCTTCGAGGTCTCCTCCGACTCGCCGGCGAGCAGGGGCCGCAGGCCGGCGTAGACGCCCTCCACATCCTCCCTGGTCAGCGGCACGTTGAGCACCTCGTTGACGTGCGCGAGCAGGTAGTCGATGTCGGCGGCCGTCGCCGCCGGGTGCGCCTTGTCGAGGTGCCAGTCCGTGTCGGTCGTGCCGATCAGCCAGTGCCGGCCCCAGGGGATGACGAACAGCACGCTCTTCTCGGTGCGCAGCAGCAAGCCCATCTTCGACTGGAACCGGTCGCGCGGCACGACGAGATGGATGCCCTTCGAGGCACGGACCTTGAACTGGCCGCGCTCCCCCACCATCGCCTGCGTGTCGTCGGTCCAGACGCCGGTCGCGTTCACGACCTGCTTCGCGCGGATCTCGAACCGCTCGTCGGTCTCCAGGTCGTGCGCCTGCACGCCAACCACGCGCTCGCCGACCTTCACGAAGCCCTCGACGCGCACCCGGGTCGCCACCTGGGCCCCGTAGTGCGCCGCCGTGCGGGCGAGGGTCGCGGTGTAGCGGGCGTCGTCGACCTGCGCGTCGTAGTACGTGATGCCGCCGACCAGCGCGTTCGGGGCGATGCTCGGGATGGCGCGCAGCACCTGCCGCTTGCTGAGGTGCCGGTGGTGCGGCACGCCGGGAGGTCGGCCGCCGGTGTACGAGAAGATGTCGTAGAGCATCATCCCGGCGCCGATGTAGAAGCGCTCCCAGACCCGCTTGTGCAGCGGGTAGAGGAAGCGCACCGGCTTGACCAGGTGCGGAGCGATGCGCTGGAGCAGCAGGCCGCGCTCGATGAGCGCCTCCCGGACCAGCCGGAAGTCGAGCTGCTCGAGGTACCGGATGCCGCCGTGCACCAGCTTGGAGGAGCGGCTGGAGGTTCCGGACGCGAAGTCGCGCGCCTCCACCAGCCCGACGCTGAGCCCGCGGGTGACGGCGTCGACCGCCGCACCGGTGCCGACGATGCCGCCGCCGACGACGAGGACGTCGAGCTCCGTGTCCTTGAGGGCGGCGATCGCGGCCGAGCGCTCCGCCGGGCCGAGGCGCGACGGCTTGGCGACCGCCGGGTTCGACGTGACCGTGCTCACGGCTGACTGGGATGTGACCATCATTGTCTCCCTCCTCGGCCGCTGCGGCCGACAGCTAGTGCGACTGGTACGGCGCGACGACGACCTCCACGCGCTGGAACTCCTTCAGGTCCGAGTATCCCGTCGTCGCCATGCTTCGCCGCAATGCTCCCACCAAATTGGCAGACCCCTCGGCGACGGGCGCCGGCCCGTAGAGGATCTCCTCCAGCGGCGCCACCTGACCGACCTGCACGCGGTTGCCGCGGGGGAGGTGGGGGTGGTGCGCCTCCGCTCCCCAGTGCCAGCCGCCGCCGGGGGCGTCGGTGGCGCGGGCGAGGGTGGTGCCGAGCATGACGGCGTCGGCACCGCACGCGATGGCCTTCACGATGTCGCCCGAGCTGCCGAGGCCGCCGTCGGCGATCACGTGCACGTAGCGGCCGCCCGACTCGTCCATGTAGTCGCGGCGCGCGCCCGCGACGTCGGCGACGGCGGTGGCCATCGGGGCGTGGATGCCCAGGGTCGAACGGGTGGTGGAGGCCGCGCCTCCGCCGAACCCGACGAGCACGCCCGCGGCGCCCGTGCGCATGAGGTGCAGGGCCGCCGTGTAGGTGGCGGCGCCGCCCACGATGACGGGGACGTCGAGCTCGTAGATGAACTTCTTGAGGTTGAGCGGTTCCACGCTCTTGGAGACGTGCTCGGCCGAGACGGTGGTGCCGCGGATGACGAACAGGTCGACGCCCGCCTCCACCACGGTCTCGTACAGCTCCTGCGTGCGCTGCGGCGACAGGGCGCCGGCGACGGTCACCCCGCCGGCGCGGATCTCGGCCAGGCGCTGGGTGACCAGCTCCGGCTTGATCGGCTCGGAGTAGATCTGCTGCATGCGGGCGGTCGCCTTGTCGGCCGGCAGCTCGCGGATCTCGGCGAGCAGCGGCTCCGGGTCCTCGTAGCGCGTCCACACGCCCTCGAGGTCGAGCACGCCGAGTCCGCCCAGCTGGCCCATCATGATCGCGGTGGTCGGCGAGACCACCGAGTCCATCGGGGCGGCGAGGAACGGGATCGCGAACTGGTAGGCATCGATGCTCCAGGAGACCGAGACGTCCTCGGGGTCGCGGGTGCGCCGGCTGGGCACCACGGCGATGTCGTCGAAGGCGTACACGCGGCGGGCGCGCTTGGCGCGGCCGATCTCGATCTCCATGCTCACCTGTTCAGTCTAGGCCGACGGCCCTGGCAGAGTGGGTGGCGTGACCCTCCGCGCCGATGCCATCGACCTCCTCCGCACCCGCACGAGCGAGAAGTGGACCGCGTATCCGGACGACGTGCTGCCGCTGTTCGTCGCCGAGATGGACTACCCGCTGGCCCCGCCGATCGCGGCCGCGCTGCACGCGGCGATCGACCGCAACGACACCGGCTACGTCGGCACCGGGCGCGGCCTCCACCGCGCCTTCGCCGACTACGCGGGCGCCGCATGGGGATGGGAGGTCGACCCCGCGGCCGTGCGCACGACCGCCGACATCGGGGTCGTCGTGGTGGAGGCGCTGCGCCGGCTGATCGAGCCCGGCGACCGCGTCGTGATCACGCCGCCGGTGTATCCGCCCTTCTTCTCGTACATCCCGGAGGCCGGCGGCGTCGTGGAGGAGGTGCCGCTGATCGAGGGCGGCGCCGCGGGCTGGTCGCTCGACCTCGACGGGCTGGAGCGGGCGTTCGCGGGCGGGGCGCGCGCGTTCCTGCTCTGCAACCCGCACAATCCGCTCGGCCTGGTGCACCCGGCCGACGAGCTGGCGGCCGTCGCCGAGCTCGCCGACCGCTACGGTGTCGCGGTGGTCAGCGACGAGGTGCACGCCCCGCTGGTGCACCGCGACGCGCGGTTCACGCCGTTCCTCGCGGTCTCGGAGGCAGCACGCCGGGTCGGCATCGCGGCGCACTCCGCGAGCAAGGCGTGGAACCTGGCCGGCCTCAAGTGCGCGTTCTTCGTCACCGCGTCGCCCGAGCGCCGCGCGCTGGTCGACGCCCTCCCCGTCGAGGTGGAGGAGCGCACGAGCCTGTTCGGTGTGCTCGCGGCCGAGGCCGCCTACCGCGAGGGCGGCCCCTGGCTGGCGGACGCCATCGACGCCATCGAGGCGAACCGCCGCCTGCTGACGGCCCTCCTCGCCGAGCACCTCCCCGAGGCGCGGTACCGGGAGCCGCACGCCAGCTACCTCGCGTGGGTCGACCTCCGCCCCCTCGGCTGGGGCGACGACCCGGCCGCCCGCATCCTCGAGCAGGCGCGCGTCGCCCTCGGCAATGGGCCGCAGTTCGGCAGGGAGGGCACCGGGTACGCCCGGATCAACCTCGCCTGCTCGCCGGAGGTCCTGACCGAGGCGGTGCGGCGGATGGGGGCGATGCGGTAGGGCGATGCGGCAGGGGTCAGCGATCAGCGCCGCCGCCGCAGCCCGCCCGCGGCCCATACACCGCATCCCGCCACGATGAGCAGCAGCCCCACGGCGGCGCCGACCCAGAGCGGGACCAAGGAGTCACCCGGGTCGACCATCCGCTCGTCGACGATGAGACCGGCGACGTACAGCGCAACGGCAGAGCCGAGCACGAGAAGCGTTCCCGCGGCTGCGAGGGCGATGGGGAGGGCCTGGATGCGGGGCGCGTTCCGCTGGCGCAGCCCCACCTCACCGCGCCCGGCTGACACGTCCCTCCTCCCACACCGGCTCGTCCGTCTCGTAGACCTCGCCGTCGGCGCCGAACACGAGGTAGCGGTCGAAGCCGCGGGCGAACCAGCGGTCGTGGGTGACGGCGACGACCGTGCCCTCGTAGTCGGCCAGGCCCTCCTCGAGCGCCTCCGCCGACACCAGGTCGAGGTTGTCGGTGGGCTCGTCGAGCAGCAGCAGCGTCGCTCCGGAGAGCTCCAGCAGCAGGATCTGCAGCCGCGCCTGCTGACCTCCCGAGAGCGAGTCGAACGTCTGCTCGGCCGACGCGGCCAGGCCGTAGCGGTCGAGCACGCGGCTGGCGGCCTCCCGGGGCAGGCCGGTGCGGCGGTCGTCGCCGCGGTGCAGGATGTCGAGCAGCGTGCGCCCGCTCAGCTCGGGATGCTCGTGCGCCTGCGCGAAGAGCCCCGGCGCCACCCGGGCCCCCAGCTTGGCGACGCCCGTGTGCGCCACGTGCTGGCCCGCCTGGTCCGCCGCGGCGAGGTGCCCGGCCGCGGGGTCGGGGTCCGTCCCGCCCGCCGCCAGGAGGCGGAGGAAGTGCGACTTGCCCGAGCCGTTGGAGCCGAGCACGGCGACCCGCTCGCCGAACCACAGCTCGCCGTCGAAGGGGCGCATCAGGCCGGTGAGCTCCAGGCGCTGGAACTCTGCGACCCGGCGGCCCGTGCGTGCGCCGGTCAAGCGCATCCGCACGTTCTGCTCGCGCGGCCTGGCCTGCGGCGGCCCGGCGGCCTCGAAGCGCGCCAGCCGGGTCTGAGCGGCCTGGTACGCGTTCGCGACGTCGCTGTTGTACTTCGCCTTCTCACGGAAGCGCAGGACGAGCGCCTTCAGCTTGGCGTGCTCCTCGTCCCAGCGCCGGCGGAGCTCCTCCAGCCGGGCCATCCGCTCCTCGCGGGCGACGTGGTACCCGGCGAAGCCGCCGCCGTGCGTCCACGCGGTGTTGCCGGCGCCGCCGAGCTCCAGCGTGACGATGCGGTCCGCCGCGTTGGCCAGCAGCTCGCGGTCGTGCGAGACGAGCAGGACGGTCTTGGGCGTCGCCCGCAACTGCTCCTCCAGCCAGCGCTTCGCCGGCACGTCCAGATAGTTGTCCGGCTCGTCGAGCAGCAGCACCTGCTCGGGGCCGCGCAGCAGCGCCTCCAGCACCAGTCGTTTCTGCTCCCCGCCGGAGAGCGTCCGCACCGCCCGGTACTGGGCGCGCTCGAACGGCACGCCCAGCGCCGCGACCGTGCAGTTGTCCCACACGACCTCCTGGTCGTAACCCCCGGCGTCGGCGTACTCGGCGAGCGCCGTGGCGTAGCGGAGCTGGGTGTCCGTCTCGTCGCGCTCGATGATGGCGTCCTCCGCGCGGGCGAGCGTCTCGGCGGCGCGGCGCACTGCCGCCGGCGCCACGCGCACCAGGAGGTCGCGGACCGTCCGCTCGTCGCGCACGTGACCGACGAACTGGTCCATCACCCCGAGCCCGCCGTCGATCACCACACCGCCGGCGTCGGGACGCAGCTCGCCGCGGATGATGCGCAGCAGCGTCGACTTGCCGGCACCGTTGGCGCCGATCAGCGCGGTGACGGTTCCGTCCGCGACCCGGAAGGAGACCTCGTCGAGCAGCGGCCGCCCGTCGGCGAGCGCGTACGAGACCCCGGAGACGTCGATGTGACCCACGGCGGCATTCCCTTTCCCTGGTCGGCGAAAAGCCCTCCAGCTTAGGGGACGCGGCCGGAACGCGGAACCGCCGCCCACGAATGCGTGTGGGCGGCGGTCCGTAGTTCAGTGCTGGTGGCGGCTACCGGCGGTAGTTCGGCGCCTCCACGACCATCTGCACGTCGTGCGGGTGCGACTCCTTGAGACCGGCCGCGGTGATGCGGACGAACTTGCCGTTCTGCTTCAGCTCGGGGATCGTGCGGGCACCGACGTAGAACATCGACTGGCGGAGGCCGCCGACGAGCTGGTAGGCGACGGCGGCGAGCGGGCCGCGGTACGGGACCTGGCCCTCGATGCCCTCGGCGATCAGCTGCTCGTCGCTCGGAACGTCCGCCTGGAAGTAGCGGTCGCGCGAGTACGAGGTCTTCTTGCCGCGGGTCTGCAGCGCACCCAGCGAGCCCATGCCGCGGTAGTTCTTGAACTGCTTGCCGTTGACGAAGACGAGCTCGCCGGGCGACTCGGTCGTGCCGGCCAGGAGCGAGCCGAGCATCACGCTGTCGGCACCGGCGACGAGGGCCTTCGCGATGTCGCCCGAGTACTGGAGGCCGCCGTCCGCGATGAGCGGGACGTTCGCCTCCCGCGCCGCCAGCGACGCCTCGTAGACCGCGGTGACCTGCGGCACGCCCACGCCCGCGACGACGCGCGTGGTGCAGATGGAGCCCGGTCCGACGCCGACCTTGATGGCGTCCGCGCCCGCGTCGATGAGCGCCTGCGCGCCCGAGCGGGTCGCGACGTTGCCGCCGATGACGTCGATGTGGGAGGCGCGCGGCTCGTGCTTGAGCCGGCTGATGATGTCGAGCACGCCGCGGCTGTCGCCGTTCGCGGTGTCGACAACGATGACGTCGACGCCCGCGTCGACCAGGGTCATCGCGCGCTCCCACGCGTCGCCGAAGAAGCCGATGGCGGCACCGACGCGCAGGCGGCCCTCGTCGTCCTTGGTGGCGTTCGGGTACTTCTCGCTCTTGTCGAAGTCCTTGACGGTGATGAGGCCGCCCAGCTTGCCGTCGGCGTCGACCAGCGGCAGCTTCTCGATCTTGTGCTCGGCGAAGATCGCGACCGCGGCGTCCGGGTCGATGCCGACCGGCGCCGTGATGAGCGGCTGCCGGGTCATGACGTCGCGCACGCGGGTGGTCGAGCGCTCGAACGGCGACACGAACCGCATGTCGCGGTTGGTGATGATGCCGACGAGGGTGCCGTCGGCCTCCACGACCGGCAGACCGCTGACGCGGAACTGGCCGCACAGCGCGTCGACCTCCTCGACCGTGGCGTCGGGGGTGGTGGTCACCGGGTTGGTGATCATGCCGGACTCGGACCGCTTCACCTTGTCGACGTGCGACGCCTGGTCCTCGATGGAGAGGTTGCGGTGGATGATGCCGATGCCGCCCTGGCGCGCCATCGCGACGGCCATGCGCGACTCGGTGACGGTGTCCATCGCGCTCGACAGCAACGGCGTCGCCATCGTGATGCGCTTGGTCAGACGAGTGGACGTGTCCGCCTCGCTCGGGATGACGTCGGTGTGCCCGGGGAGCAGCATGACGTCGTCGTAGGTCAAACCGATGAATCCGAACGGATCCGGCTGGTCCATTTCACCCCTATCAGGTCGCGCAAGTCGGTGGATGTCTCATGGTAACGGGAGAACCTGGGCGCGTATTCCGAGGGGCTGGCACCGCCGCTTCGAGCACCGTCACCGCGACTCACGACGACCGGCCCGGCGGGCGAATCGATCGACGGCCGCGAGGATCTCGTCGCTGCGCCAGAACGGCCCCAGGTTGTGCTCGGCCTTCGACTTGACGATGCCGGCGTCCACCAGCGCCCGCATGGCCGGATACACATTGGGCTGCCTTACCCCCAGTTCACGCGCGGCTGTGGCGGAGTCGAGAACCGGTCGGCGGATGAGGATGTCGAGCACTCTCCACGCATGGCTGTCGCGCCGAACGCGCAGCCGGGAGTCCCATGCGGCGCGGATGTCGTCGATCTCGCCCACCAGCCGGCGAGCATTCCCCACGGCGCGCATGGACGCGTCCGCGAACGCCTGCACGATGGGTTCGAGCCGGCCGTTCCGGTAGGCCGTGAGCGCGGCATGGTATCCCTCGACGTCGGCGAGCAAGCCGGCGGATACCGGAACGGCGACACTCCGCGTGACTCCGCGGTGGCGCAGCATCGCCTGTGCCAACGCCCTGCCGGCGCGGCCGTTTCCGTCCGTGAACGGATGGATCGTCTCGAACTGCGCGTGCGCGATGGCGACGGCGACCAACGAGGAGACCTCCGGCCGATCGGCGAACGCCACGAGATCGTCGATGAGCTCTGGCACCCGCTCGTGACTCGGCGCGACGAACTCGGCGCCTGCCGGGCTGTCGGAGCGGGTGCCGATCCACACGGCCTCCTCGCGCCATTCGCCCGGGGTGTGATGCGGCTGGTGAGCCATCAGGACCTTGTGCATGGAGGCGATGGCCTCCGCCGAGATCTCCTCCGACAGGCCGATCGCGGCCTGGAGAGCCCGCGTGTTCGCCGCGATCTGCTCCGCATTCCTGCCGGTTCTCGCACCGAGCTCCGCACTGAAGATCGCGCGCGCCGACGCAGTCAGATTCTCGATCTGCGAGGAGGACGCCGCTTCGGAGCGCAGCAGCACCGGGGCGAAGGAGATGACGCGCGCGCCGAGCTCCGCGTCGAGTCGACTGAGCTCCCTGGCGGCAGCTTCGGCCTCGGCTGCGACGGCCGGCTCGACCACCGGGGTCCTCTCCGCGATGCGCGGAGGGATCGCCGCCCTGTAGACGGTCGGGTGCGACGCGCGTTGAGCGTCGGCCCCCCAGACCGTGCTGGGAGTCCAGCGCTTGTCCTCCCATGTCAGCGACGGCCAGCCTGTAGAGGTCATAACGCCGCCCTCCCGTTTTATGGACTAGTCGGTCAACTCATAAATCCGCAACCAGTTCATTATGCACTCCGGGGGTCAGTCCACCGCAGCGACGTCCAGCTCCACCGTCTTCCTCCGCCCCTGGCGCGCCGCGACGATCATGTCGACGCTCAGGATGAGCAGGGCGAGCCAGACGATGCTGAAACCGACCCATCGCTCGGGCGGCATCGCCTCGTGCAGCAGGAACACGCCCACCAGGAACTGGATGAACGGCGCGAAGTACTGGATGAAGCCCATGTACACGAGCGGGAGCCGGCGGGAGGCCGCGGCGAAGAACAGCAGCGGGACGGCCGTGATGACGCCGGCGCCGACCATCGCGACGGTGTGCCACGCGCTCACCGTGCCGAAGGTCAGCCCGGCCGTCGCCGCGACCACGATGAGCTGCACGATGGCGACCGGCGTGAGCCACAGCGTCTCGAGGGTGAGGCCGGACACGGCGTCGACCGTCGGCCCCACACGCTTCTTGATCAGGCCGTAGAAGCCGAACGAGAACGCGAGCACCAGGGCGATCCACGGGAACGACCCGTACCCGACCGCCAGCACGATCACCGCCACGATGCTGACGCCGACCGCCACCCACTGTGCGACCCGCAGCCTCTCGCGCTGCACGACGACGCCGAGGAAGACGGTGACGATCGGGTTGATGAAGTAGCCGAGCGCCGCCTCCACGACATGACCGCTCACCGTGGCCAGCACGTAGGTCTGCCAGTTGATGTAGATGAAGACCCCGGCGAGCCCCATCGTGAAGAGGATGCGCCGGTTGCGCAGCAGCGCGCCGAACCGGCTCCAGGACCGCGTCACCGTCAGCGCGATCGCGCAGAAGACGAGCGAGAACAGCACACGCCAGCCGACGATCTCCCACGCGCTCGCGGGCACGAGCGACAGGAAGTAGATGGGGAGGATCCCCCACAGCACATAGGCGGAGATCGCGTACGCGAGGCCGGCACCGCGGTGCTGGTCGAGGGAGGCGGGAGCGGGAGCAGCTGCGCGGGTCACCGCGGATGGGTCTGGCTGTGGCACTCGCACGAGATTACTCCGGACCGGGGACATCACGGACCCGTCCGGAGCCGACCCGGGAACGGCGAAGGCCCGGACGCGCGAGCATCCGGGCCTTCGTCAGAGCGGGTTCGTCAGCGGACGACGACCGCGAGCACGTCGCGGGCCGAGAGGACGAGGAACTCCTCGCCGCCGAACTTGACCTCGGTTCCGCCGTACTTCGAGTAGAGGACCTTGTCGCCGACGGCCACGTCGAGCGGGACGCGGTTGCCGTTGTCGTCAATGCGGCCGGGGCCCACGGCCACGACCTCGCCCTCCTGCGGCTTCTCCTTGGCGGTGTCGGGGATGACCAGACCCGAGGCGGTGGTCTGCTCAGCCTCGACCTGCTTGATGACGATGCGATCCTCGAGCGGCTTGATGGAGACCGACACGGTTGACCCCTTTCATGTGACGAACACTGTCTTGACAGAAGACTGGAGTTAGCAAACTCACACCGAGAGTGCTAACACGAGTCTAGGGGGTGCTTTAGCAGTCTCGCAACGTGAGTGCCAAGCGGTAGTTTGAGGGCATGGAACGGTCGGAACTCGTCGAGCTGCTGAGCACGGAAGGGCTGCGCCTGCTCGACTCGCTGCCGCCGTACGAGACCGAGAAGGACGTGCTGCGAATGGTCTCCGACCTCCGCAAGCAGGGCCACTCCCCCGGCCTGGTGGCCGCCGTCCTCACCCAGGCCAAGCTGCGGCGCAAGGCGGTCGCCAAGTTCGGCGACTTCGCGTCGCGCATGCTGTTCACAGAGGCCGGGCTGGAGCAGGCGACCCGGCTCGCCGTCGCCGCCCGTCACGCGGGGCGCTTCCGCACCGCCGGGCTGCGCCGGGTCGCCGACCTCGGCTGCGGCATCGGCGGCGACGCGCTCGCCCTGGCCGCGCTCGAGCTGGAGGTGACGGCGGTGGAGGCGGACGAGGTCACGGCCGCGATCGCCGCCTTCAACCTGGCGCCCTTCCCGACGGCGACGGTCGAGCACCGGCGCGCGGAGGACGTCGATCTGCGCGACATCGACGGCGTCTTCCTCGACCCGGCCCGCCGCACCGCGGGCCACACCCAGACGGAGCGGCTGACCGACCCCGACGACTACACGCCGTCGCTCGGCTTCGCGTACGAGCTGGCGACGGGCCGCTCCGTCGGGCTCAAGCTCGGCCCGGGTTTCGACCGCGACCTCATCCCGTCGACGGCGGAGGCCCAGTGGATCTCGGTCGACGGGCAGGTCGTGGAGCTGGGCCTGTGGTTCGGCGTGCTGGCCAGGCCCGGCATCCACCGGGCCGCCCTCATCGTGCGCGGCGACGCCGGTCACGAGCTGGTCGCCGAGTCCGACAGCGAGGACGCCGAGACCGGACCGCTCGGCGAGTACCTCTACGAGCCGGACGGCGCGGTCATCCGCGCCCGGCTCATCGGCGACCTCGCCCGCAGGATCGACGGCAGGATGCTCGCCGACGGCATCGCGTACATCACGTCCGACGAGGCGGTGGAGACGCCGTTCGCGGCGGGTTTCCGCGTGCTGGAGACGCTGCCCTTCGCCGAGCGCGACCTCAGGCGGGCGCTGCGCGAGCGCGGCATCGGCACGCTCGAGATCAAGAAGCGCGGCGTGGATGTGGACCCCGCAGCGCTGCGCAAGCGTCTCGCGCTCAGCGGCGACCGATCGGCGGCCCTGGTGCTGACCAGGGTCGCCGGACGGCACACCGCGCTGCTGGCCGAGCGGCTCTGAGCCGCCCCGGCCGGCGACGGCTCAGTAGTTGTACGTCGACAGGCTGGCGAACAGGATGGCCGCGAAGATCCAGAAGATGATCGCGATGGCCACGCTGACGAAGCCGAGGATGATGCCGGTCAGCCAGAAGCCGCGGGCCTGCGGCTCCTTGGTGCGGCCGATGAAGCCGAGGATGATCGCGGCGACGCCGAACACGAAGCCGATGCCCCAGGCGATGTTGAGGACGATGCCGATGATGCCGCCGACGAGCGACAGGATGCTGAGGATCGGCGACTTCGTGGCCGGCGCGTACGGCTGGGTGTAGCCGGGCGCCGGCTGGCCGTACGGCTGCTGCGGCTGGCCGTATGGCTGCTGGCCGTACGGCTGCTGCTGGCCGTACGGCTGCTGCGGCTGGCCGTATGGCTGCTGCTGGCCGTATGGCTGCTGCCCGTACGGCTGCTGCGGCTGACCGTAGCCCGGCGCGGGCGGCTGCTGGCCGTATCCGGGGCCGGCGGCGCCGGGCGCGGGAGGCGGCACGGGCGGGACGGCGCCGGCGTCGGGAGCGGGAGGCGGCACGGGTGCGCCGGTGGGCTCCGAGCCCGCGGCGGGCGGGACCGCGCCGTTCGGGGCGTCGGGATCCGTCGGGCCGGCGGGTGCGTTCGGGTCGGTCATTGTTCCCATCTCCTTCGTGGCGGCGCGTCGTCCGAGGAATTCCTTCCTGAGAAAACGCTGATCATACTTATGCTCCCAGCGCCGCCGGAGAGTGTCAACGCGCGTGTCGTTGCGTGGTCAGGGGACCTGGATCTCCGTGACCGGGAGGGTCGAATCCGCAGCGAAGTCGAGTCCGCTCGGTGCGTGCCCGGCCATGATCAGCTGCGCACCGAGGGCAGCGATCATGGCGCCGTTGTCGGTGCACAGCGAGAGCGCGGGGATGCGGAGGGCGACCCCGGCCTCCCGCGCCCGCTGCGTCGCGACCTCGCGCACCCGGGCGTTCGCGACGACGCCCCCGCCGAGCAGCAGCCGGGGGACGCCGTGCTCGCGGCAGGCGGCGATGGCCTTGCCGATGAGCACGTCGACCACGGCCTCGCGGAAGGACGCGGCGACATCGGCGACCGGCACCTCCTCGCCCGCGTCCTGGCGCTGCTCGACCCAGCGCGCGACAGCGGTCTTGAGCCCCGAGAACGAGAAGTCGTAGCGGTGCCGCTCCAGATCCTTCGGCTTCGTCAGACCGCGCGGGAAGCGGATCGCGGTGGGGTCGCCGTCGGTGGCCACCCGGTCGATCTGCGGCCCGCCCGGGTACGGGAGTCCGAGCACGCGCGCCACCTTGTCGAAGGCCTCGCCGGCCGCGTCGTCGATCGTCTCGCCCAGCAGCTCCACATCAGACACGAGGTCGCGGACGAGCAGCAGGGAGGTGTGCCCGCCCGAGACGAGGAGCGCGATCGTCGGCAGCTCGACCGGGTGCCCCGGCCCTCCGGCCGCATCGAGCAGGTCGGCGCCCACATGCCCGACCAGGTGGTTCACGGCGTAGAGCGGCTTGCCGAGCGAGACGGCGAGCGCCTTCGCGGCCCCGATGCCGACCATGAGCGCGCCGGAGAGCCCGGGACCGCTGGTGACGGCGATGGCGTCGACGTCGGCGAGCTCGATGCCCGCGTCGGCGACCGCGGTCGTCAGGGTCGGGGTGAGCGCCTCCAGGTGGGCGCGGGCGGCGACCTCCGGCACGACACCGCCGTACCGGGCGTGCTCCTCCATCGAGGAGGCGATCGTGTTCGCGAGGAGGGTCGTGCCGCGCACGATCCCCACCCCGGTCTCGTCGCAGGAGGTCTCGATGCCCAGCACCAGGGGCTGTTTCGTGTTCATGCCAGTGTCGTTTCGGGGGTCGGGACGGTCAGGCGCATCACGATCGCGTCGACGCCGTCCGGCTGGTAGTACCGGGGTCGCACCCCGATCTCCTCGAAGCCGAGGGCGCGGTACAGCGTCTGCGCCCCCGGGTTGTCGGCCCGGACCTCGAGGAACACCTCGCGGGCGCCGCGTGAGCGGGCCTCGCCGATCAGGGCGAGCATGAGCGCCCGGCCGAGCCCGTGCCGGCGGGCGTGCGGCGCGACCGCGATGGTCTGGATGTCGCCCTCACCGGAGCCGCGCGGCGCGAGCAGCCCCGCATAGCCGTCGATCCGTTCTGGATGCTCCGGCTCGAAGGCGACGAGGTAGTAACCGTGCTGCCCGGTCACCTCCGTCCGCATCGACCGCTCCGACCAGGCGTCGCTGACGAAGGTCGACCGCTCGAGCTCCATGATCGCGGGCACGTCGTCCTCGGTGGCACGGCGCAGCTGCCAGGCGGTCACGCGGAGACCCGCTTCGGTCCGGCGGACAGGGTCACGTCGGGCGAGCGCAGGTAGAGCGGCTCGTCGGCGTCGAACGGCAGCCCGTTGGCGTAGCGCAGCTCGGCGAGCATGCCGAGCCGGCCGGCGGGGACCGCCCATGCCTCGACGCGCTCGACGTCGGGATGCGGGAGGTCGTCGGGTCTGGCGAGGCCCGGGCCGTCGAGCCGCACCGGCAGCCCGAGTTCGTCGGCGCCGCTGTAGGCGGTCCAGTACCGCTCGCGTCGGCGGGCGTCGGTGACGATCAGCAGTGAACCCACGTGGCCGTCGGCGTAGCGCTCGTACGCGACGGCGTCGTGGCTGACGACGGGGACCAGCGGCTTGCCCGCGCCGAACGCGAACGCCTTGGCCGCGGCGATCCCGACGCGCAGCCCGGTGAACGGGCCGGGACCCATCCCGGCGACGACGCCCGACAGCGCGGACACCGCGACGCCGGACTCCTCCAGCACCGCGCGGATCAGCGCGCCGACGACCTCGGCGTGCCGCATGCTGTCGGTCTCGATGCGCTCGGCCAGGACGCCGCCGTCGCGGTCGACGACGGCCGTGCTCGTGCCGGCGGAGGTGTCGATGGCGAGGAGCATGACTCCAGCCTAGGCGGGATGCGGGCTACGCGGGATCGACGGGGGCGTCCGGTGCGGAGGTCGCGGCCGGCACGGCCTGCGTCCAGCGCGGGCCGTGGCCGGTGACGGTGACGTGACGCGGCTCGTCGCCGTCCAGGCCGTCGCTCTCCAGGTCGTCGCTGTCCAGGTCGTCGCTGTCGCGGTCGCCCGACTCGTCGGCCCCGGTGGGCCGCTCGATCACGACGTCGAGCCACGACTCGGCGACGCCGTCGAGCATCCCGCTCCCCCACTCGACCACGACGACGGCGTTCGCGAAGTCGATGTCGAGATCGTCGAGCTCGAGCGCGCTCGCGAGCCGGTAGGCGTCCACATGCACGAGGGGCGCCCCGCCGACCAGGCTCGGGTGCGTGCGGGCGAGCACGAAGGTCGGGCTCTGCACGGGGCCGCGCACCTTCAGCCCCTCGCCGATGCCGCGGGTCAGCGTCGTCTTGCCGGCGCCGAGCGGTCCGGTGAGCACGACGAGGTCGCCCGCGCGCAGCACCTGCGCCAGTTCGAGACCGAGCGCGTACATGTCGTCGCTGGTCGCGACCGTTCGCTGCACCGGCGGGTGGAGGGTCACCGCGCGCCTCCGACGTAGCTGTGCTTCAGCCTCCCGCCGAGCCTCGTGACGATCTCGTAGTTGATCGTGTCGGCCGCGGCAGCCCAGTCGTCGGCGCCGGGAACACCGGTCGCGGGGTCGCCGAACAGCACGACCTCGTCGCCGACCGACACGTCGAGGTCGCCGACGTCGACGACGAACTGGTCCATCGCGACCCGGCCCGCGATCCGGAACGTCCGGCCGCCGATCGACACGGGGGCGCGGTTGGAGGCGTGCCGCGGGATGCCCTCGGCGTACCCGAGCGGCACCAGCGCGAGCGTGGTCTCGCGCTCCGTGCGGTACGTGTAGTCGTAGGAGACGCCCTTGCCCGCCGGCACCCGGCGGACCGCGGCGACGCGGCCGCGGAGCGTCATCGCCGGCCGCAGGCCGAGCTCGCGCGCGGAGTCGGCGCCGAACGGCGACAGCCCGTACACGGCGATGCCCAGCCGGACGAGGTCGAACCGCGCCTCGGGGAGGCTGAGGGCCGCCGCGCTCGCGGCGATGTGCCGCAGCTGCGGGTGGAGCCCGGCGGCGTCCGCGCGCTGCAGCCCGCGGGAGAACACCGCGACGGCCGCCAGGTCTTCCTCCGGGGAGGCGTTGGAGAGATGGCTGAACAGCCCGCGCAGCACGATGTGCCCGCTCTGCTCGAGCTCGGCCGCCCGCGCGAACACCGCCTCCCACTGCTCCTCGGGGATGCCGTTGCGGCTGAGGCCGGTCTCGAGCTTGAGCTGCACCGCGACGGGCTCGTCGAGCCGGGCGGCAGCGGCCGCCTCCAGCTGCGCGAGCGACGAGAGGCCCAGGTCGATGCGCTCGGCCACCGCCTCGGCGAAGTCCTCCGCCGGGTCGTGCAGCCACGCCAGGATCGGCGCGTCGATGCCCGCGGCGCGCAGCTGCAGCCCCTCCGAGAGGTCGGCGACGCCGAGCCAGTCCGCACCGCCGGCCAGGGCGGCGCGTGCGCATTCGACGGCGCCGTGGCCGTACGCGTCCGCCTTCACGACGGCCATCACGTGCGGGGTGCCGACGACCTCCCGCAGCCGGGCGACGTTGTCGCGGACGGCGTCGAGGTCGACGAGGATCTCGCGGAAGCGGCCGGTCACGGCTCGCGCTCCGTCACCACGTAGGCGACCGCGACCCCGGCGTCGTGCGACATCGAGACGTGGATGTGCGCGATGCCGCGCTCGCGCACCTGGCGCTCGACCACGTTGTGCAGCACGAAACCCGGGTTCCTCTCCTCGTCGGGAACGATCTCCATGTCGTGCCAGCGCACGCCCTCGGAGCCGCCCAGCGCCTTGATCAGCGCCTCCTTGGCCGCGAAGCGCGCCGCCAGCGAGTGCACCGGCAGCCGGCGCTCGGCCTCGGTGAACAGCCGCTCGCGCAGCCTCGGCGTGCGCCGCAGCGACCGCTCGAACCGAGTGAGGTCGACCACGTCGACCCCGATCCCGGCGATCACGGCGTCACTCCACCGTGACGGACTTGGCCAGGTTGCGCGGCTGGTCCACGTCCAGGCCCTTGGCCGCCGAGAGCTCCATGGCGAAGATCTGCAGCGGCACGACCGCGAGCAGCGGCTCGAACAGCGGCGCGGCCAGCGGGATGCGGATGACCTCGTCGGCGAACGGCAGCACGGCGGCGTCCCCGGCCTCGGCGATCGCGATGACGCGGGCGCCGCGCGCGCGGATCTCCTGGATGTTCGAGACCACCTTCTTGTGCAGCTCGTCCGACCAGCGCGGGCTCGGCACGACGACGAAGACCGGCTGACCGGGCTCGATCAGCGCGATCGGGCCGTGCTTCAGCTCGCCGGCGGCGAAGCCCTCGGCGTGGATGTACGCGAGTTCCTTGAGCTTCAGCGCACCCTCCAGGGCGATCGGGTAGCCGACGTGACGGCCGAGGAACAGCACCGAGCGGGTGTCCGACATCCAGCGCGCCAGCTGCGCGATGGTGTCGTGCGCCTCCAGCACGGTCGCGATCTTGGCCGGGACCTCCTGCAGCTCCTCGATCGCGTCGCGCTGTGCGGTCTCGGACAGGGTGCCGCGGACGCGGCCGAGGTGCAGGCCGAACAGGTAGAGCGCGGTGATCTGCGCCACGAACGCCTTGGTCGACGCGACCGCGACCTCCGGGCCGGCGTGGGTGTACAGCGCGGCGTCGGACTCGCGCGGGATGGTCGCGCCCTGGGTGTTACACACCGAGATCGCCTTGGCGCCGGCCTCGCGGGCGTACTTGACCGCCATCAGCGTGTCCATGGTCTCGCCGGACTGGCTGATCGAGATGACAAGCGTGCGGTCGGTGAGCACCGGCTCCCGGTAGCGGAACTCGTGGCTCAGCTCGACCGTGACGGGCACGCGCGCCCACTTCTCGATCGCGTAGCTGCCGACCAGGCCGGCGTAGGAGGCGGTGCCGCACGCGATGATCGTGATGCGGTCGATGCCGATGAAGTAGTCGTCGCCGAGCGCGTCGAGCTCGGGGATGTGCACCGTGCCGTCGACCAGGCGGCCGCGCAGGGTGTTGGCGACCGCGTCCGGCTCTTCGGCGATCTCCTTCGCCATGAAGGAGGACCAGCCGCCCTTCTCGGCGGCGGAGGCGTCCCACGCGACCTCGAACGGCTCCACCTCGACGGGCGCGCCCGCGAAGTCGGTGACGATGACGGACTCGGGGGTGATCGTGACGATCTGGTCCTGCCCGATCGCCATCGCGCGGCGGGTGTGCTCCACGAACGCGGCCACGTCGGAGCCCAGGAAGTTCTCGCCCTCGCCCAGTCCGATGACGAGCGGGGAGTTGCGGCGGGCGCCGACCACGACGTGCGGCTGGTCCTTGTGCAGCGCCAGCAGCGTGAAGGCGCCCTCCAGGCGGGACACGGTGCGGCGGAACGCCTCCTGCAGGTCGCCCGTCGCGCGGTACTCGCGGCCGAGGAGCACGGCGGCGACCTCGGTGTCGGTCTCGGACTCGAAGGTGAAGCCCTCGTCGAGCAGCTCGCCCTTCAGGGTCGCGAAGTTCTCGATGATGCCGTTGTGGATGACCGCCAGCTTGCCGTCGTCGCCCAGGTGCGGGTGCGCGTTGCGGTCGGTCGGACCGCCGTGCGTCGCCCAGCGGGTGTGACCGATGCCGGTGGCGCCGTTCGGGATCGGGTGCTCCTTCAGATCCTCGGAGAGCACCGACAGCTTGCCCGCCTTCTTGGCGGTGCCGAGCGAGCCGTCGGGGGCGATCACGGCGATGCCGGCGGAGTCGTACCCGCGGTACTCCAGGCGCTTCAGACCGCCCAGGAGGACCTCGAGGCTCTTGTCGGTACCGACGTATCCCACGATTCCACACATGGACCCGAGTCTAACCGAGGGCACACCCTAGACTTGTCGCCTATGGCTGAGAACGGCGCCGCGCGCGGCGGATCCACAGGCGGCGGCGACTCCAGCACCCCCTTCGTCGAGCTCGGCAGGGCCGATTGGGCCGAGCTGGCGCAGAACACGCGCCTCCCCCTCCAGGAGACCGAGATCGTGCAACTGCGCGGCCTCGGCGACCCGCTCGACATGCGCGAGGTGGCGGAGGTGTACCTGCCGCTCAGCCGGCTGCTCAACCTCTACGTCGGAGGCACCCGGCAGCTGCATCGGGTCACGAGCGACTTCCTCGGCGAGCGGGCCGAGCGCACGCCCTTCGTCATCGGCGTCGCCGGGTCGGTCGCCGTCGGCAAGTCGACGATCGCGCGCCTCCTGCGCGAGCTGCTCTCGCGCTGGGACGACACCCCGCGGGTCGAGCTCATCACCACCGACGGGTTCCTGCTGCCGAACGCCGAGCTCCAGCGCCGGGGCATCATGGAGCGCAAGGGCTTCCCCGAGTCGTACGACCGCCGCTCGCTGCTGCGGTTCGTGACCGCGGTCAAGAGCGGTGCGGCGGAGGTGCGCGCGCCCTTCTACTCGCACCTCAGCTACGACATCGTGCCCGACGCCGAGATCCTGGTCCGGCGCCCCGACGTGCTCATCGTGGAGGGCCTCAACGTCCTGCAGCCCGCCGGCGGCGGCAACCGGCTGGCGGTCAGCGACCTGTTCGACTTCAGCGTCTACGTGGATGCGCGCACCCGCGACATCGCGCGCTGGTACGAGGAGCGATTCCTCAAGCTGCAGCGCGGCGCATTCGCCAACCCGAAGTCGTACTTCCACCGCTACGCCGATCTCACGGAGGAGGAGGCGCGGGCGCGTGCCGCCTCCATCTGGTCGAGCATCAACGAGCCCAACCTGGTGCAGAACATCCGGCCGACGCGGTCGCGGGCGCGGCTGGTCCTCCGCAAGGATGCGGACCACACGGTCAGCTCGGTGCTGCTGCGCAAGCTCTGACGCTCCGGATCCGATGTGGCATAAGAGCCACAGGCATGAAGCATTCATGCCCTGGTGCTCTGGTCATCCCTGCGCCCGTCGCGTAGTCATGAGGTATGTCGTCTCCCCGCTCGCGCGCCGCCGAGGTCTTCGGCCGGCGGGTGCGGGATGCACGCATCGCGCTCGGCATGAGCCAGGAGCAGATCGCCGGGCTGGCCGACATGCACGTGACCAACTACGGACGCGTGGAGCGCGGCGAGGCGAACTCGGAGCTGCACACGATCGTGCGGCTCGCGACGGCGCTCGACACGGACCCGGGCGAGCTCCTCGCTGGCCTCTACGGGCAGGGGATGCTGCCGGAGCGCTCCCGCGCCTACTCGGTCGCGGACTTCCTCGCGGCCCGTCGCGCCGAAGAGCGCCGCTGAACGCGCGTCGCCTAGCCGCCGAGCCCACGGAAAAATTGGTGGGTCATGGCGCTCGGGGGCCTTTTTTATGTGGTCGCGGG
>NZ_JBPGXM010000012.1:0-54803 GCF_056755495.1 Leifsonia sp. KNZ12-8B | reverse complement strand
AGATGTGTATAAGAGACAGCCCGCCGATCGGCGAATCGGTGGACAACCGCCCCCTCCACAGCCCTGTGTAGACGGCACGCCGTTCCTCCCGTTCACCTGGTCCGAAACACGGCGTACCGTATTCATCGCCGGTTGCTCGACGAGGCCATCAGCCTCGGGAGGCGCCGGTGGACGACAACCGAAAAAGGGATGACATGTCTGAACAACGCAGCAATCGCCTGACGAGTGAGAACGACCACGTACCGACGCCGACACCCGCGATGAGGCGTCGAGTCCTCGGATTGGCGATCGCGGCGGCGGTCGGCGGCTTCCTCTTCGGCTTCGACTCGTCGGTGATCAACGGTGCTGTGGACTCCATCCAGGAGCACTTCGCGCTGAATGCGTTCGTGAAGGGCTTCGTCGTCGCGATCGCACTGCTCGGCTGCGCCCTCGGCGCCTACATCGCCGGCCGCCTCGCCGACCGGTGGGGGCGGCTCAAGGTGATGCTGCTCGGAGCGGTGCTGTTCCTCGTCAGCTCGATCGGCGCCGGGCTGGCGTTCTCGGTGTGGGACCTCGGCCTGTGGCGCGTCGTCGGCGGCCTCGGCATCGGCATCGCGTCCGTCGTCGCGCCGGCGTACATCGCCGAGATCTCGCCGAAGCAGTCGCGCGGCGGTCTCGCCTCGCTGCAGCAGCTCGCGATCACGATCGGTATCTTCATCGCGCTGCTGTCCGACGCGCTGCTCGCGGGGGCGGCCGGTGCGGCCTCCAATCAGCTCTGGCTGGGCTTGGAGGCATGGCGGTGGATGTTCCTGGTCGGCGTGATCCCCTCGGTCGTCTACGGCATCCTGGCGCTCACGCTGCCCGAGTCGCCGCGGTACCTGCTCACCACGGGCAAGCGGGACGAGGCGAGGAAGATCTTCACCACCCTCGTGCCCGAGGAGGACGTCGACCGGCAGATCTCCGACATCGAGCACGCCATCGCGGAGGACGAGCAGGGCGCCAAGAGCACCCTGCGCGGCAACAGCTTCGGGCTCAAGCCGATCGTGTGGATCGGCATCATCCTCTCGGTGTTCCAGCAGTTCGTCGGCATCAACGTGATCTTCTACTACTCGACCTCGCTCTGGCAGGCGGTCGGGTTCACCGAGGGCAGCTCGCTCCTCATCACCGTCATCACGTCGGTGACCAACGTGGTCGTGACGATCATCGCCATCCTCCTCGTGGACCGCGTCGGCCGGCGGCCGATCCTGCTCACCGGCTCGATCGGCATGGCGCTCTCCCTGGCCCTGATGGCTCTCGCGTTCACCTTCGCGACGAAGTCCGGCGATGCGGTGTCGCTCCCGAACCCGTGGGGGCCGATCGCCCTGATCGCCGCCAATGCCTTCGTCGTCTTCTTCGGGGCATCGTGGGGCCCGCTCGTGTGGGTGCTGCTCGGCGAGATCTTCCCGTCCCGCATCCGTGGCGCGGCGCTCGGCGTCGCGGCCTCTGCGCAGTGGATCGCCAACTTCCTGGTGACCGTGTCGTTCCCGCCGATGTCGGACTTCTCGCTGCCGTTCACCTACGGCATGTACGCGGTGTTCGCGGCCCTGTCGTTCTTCTTCGTCTTCTTCAAGGTCCCGGAGACGAAGGGCATGGCGCTCGAGCAGGCGGAGACGCTGTTCACGAACGCACGCGGACGTCAGCGCGGCCCGCAGGTGCGGTCGAGCGGGGACTCCGTCTGACCCTCCGGGGCGGGCGGCAGCGTCCGCCCCGGAGCACGCCGTCGCCTGGTATGCTTTCCGAAGCACTCCGCTCGTCGGAGTGACTACGCGTGCCCGGACGCCCCCGAGGGTTCACCCCAGGGGCGGGGCGCGCATCCACCGGTCTCCCTTCCACGCCACGCGGTTCCTCCGCGCGGGGCGAAGGGGAGCGGATGCGCGCGGGGCACCAGGTGCGACGGCCGCCGGCCGCCCGCAGATCAACCGCAGAAATCGCCTCCCGTGCCGTGCGCCGGCGCGGAGGCAGGAGAAGGAGAACGGCAATGGCCGTCGTCACCATGCGCCAGCTGCTCGACAGCGGCGTCCACTTCGGACACCAGACCCGCCGCTGGAACCCGAAGATGAAGCGCTTCATCCTCACCGAGCGCTCGGGCAGCTACATCATCGACCTCCAGCAGTCGCTGGCGTACATCGACAAGACCTACGACTTCGTCCGCGAGACCGTCGCCCACGGCGGCACCATCCTCTTCGTCGGCACCAAGAAGCAGGCCCAGCAGGCGATCGCCGAGCAGGCGACCCGCGTCGGCCAGCCGTACGTGAACCAGCGCTGGCTGGGTGGTCTGCTGACCAACTTCCAGACCGTGTCCAAGCGCCTCGCCCGCATGAAGGAGCTCGAGGAGCTCGACTTCGAGGGCACCACCAGCGGCTTCACTAAGAAGGAGCTGCTGATCAAGAAGCGCGAGCTCGACAAGCTCCACAAGTCGCTCGGCGGCATCCGCAACCTGTCGAAGACCCCGAGCGCGATCTGGGTCGTCGACACCAAGAAGGAGCACCTCGCGATCGACGAGGCGAAGAAGCTGGGCATCCCGGTCATCGCCATCCTCGACACGAACTGCGACCCCGACGAGGTGCAGTACCCGATCCCGGGCAACGACGACGCGATCCGCTCCGTCTCGCTGCTGACCCGCATCGTCGCCGACGCGGCCGCCGAGGGCCTCATCCAGCGCCACCAGAAGCCCGAGGAGGGTGCCGAGCAGGCCGAGCCGCTCGCCGAGTGGGAGCAGGAGCTGCTGCAGCAGTCGGCCGGCGAGGTGCAGTCCAGCGCCGAGACCGAGAAGAACGCGGACGCCGACCTCGCCGAGGCCAAGGCGGACTCCGCCGAGGCGATCGCCGAGGGCGAGGCCGACGCGGACGCGGACGCCGAGTCCAAGTAATCCCGCGAACCACGACACTTCACACGAAAAGGTTCCAGTCAGAACATGGCAAACATCAGCATCGCTGACATCAAGGCCCTGCGCGAGCAGCTCGGCACGGGCATGGTCGACACCAAGAAGGCGCTCGAGGAGGCCGATGGCGACATCGAGAAGGCCACCGAGATCCTGCGCCTGAAGGGTGCCAAGGGCAACGCGAAGCGCGCCGACCGCTCCACCAGCGAGGGCCTCGTCGCCGCCAAGGAGAACGGCAACGGCACCGCGACGATGATCGAGCTCGCGTGCGAGACCGACTTCGTCGCGAAGGGCGACAAGTTCATCGCCCTCGCCGACAAGGTCCTCGACGCGACCGCCGCCGCGGGCGCCACCACGGTCGAGGAGGCGCTGGCCGCCCCCGCCGGTTCGCAGACCGTCGCCGAGCTCATCGGCGACGAGGCCGCGATCCTCGGCGAGAAGGTCGAGCTCCGCCGCATCGCCGTCGTGAACGGCGAGCACTTCGCGATCTACCTGCACAAGACCTCCAAGGACCTGCCCCCGCAGGTCGGCGTGGTCGTCGGCTACACCGGCGACGACGCGGAGACCGCCCGCAGCATCGCGCAGCACATCTCGTTCGCGAACCCGACCTACCTCAGCCGCGAGGACGTCCCGGCCGACGAGGTCGAGAACGAGCGTCGCATCGTCGAGGAGATCTCGCGCAACGAGGGCAAGCCGGAGGCCGCGCTCCCGAAGATCATCGAGGGCCGCCTCGGCGCCTACTTCAAGCAGGTCGCCCTGCTCGAGCAGGA
The DNA here is from genome assembly GCF_056755495.1 of Leifsonia sp. KNZ12-8B. NCBI lineage: Bacteria > Bacillati > Actinomycetota > Actinomycetes > Micrococcales > Microbacteriaceae > Leifsonia > Leifsonia sp. KNZ12-8B. The sequence goes on along the minus strand of NZ_JBPGXM010000012.1, from coordinate 51,134 downwards.
GTACGCCCGCGACAACAAGCTCACGATCAGCCAGGTGCTCAAGGAGTCGGGCCTCACGGTCACCGGCTTCGCCCGGTTCAAGGTCGGGGCCTAGCCCATCGAGAAGGAGTCCGGATCGTTTCGATCCGGACTCCTTTTCTGTGCGCGAGGGTCCGCACGCGGTCCCGCCACGCACTAGCGTTAACGAAACACACGGAAGGACTCACATACGCATGTCGGCAGCAAACTCGAGGCGCAGGGTCCTCCTCAAGCTTTCCGGTGAGGCCTTCGGCGGTGGCCAGCTCGGCGTCAATCCCGACATCGTCAGCAGCATCTCGCGTGAGATCGCGCAGGCCGCGGAAGACGTGGAGATCGCGATCGTCGTCGGCGGCGGCAACTTCTTCCGCGGCGCCGAGCTGTCGCAGCGCGGCATGGACCGCGGCCGCGCCGACTACATGGGCATGCTCGGCACGGTGATGAACTCGCTGGCCCTGCAGGACTTCCTCGAGCAGGCCGGCGCCGAGACGCGCGTCCAGTCGGCCATCTCGATGACCCAGGTCGCCGAGCCCTACATCCCGCGGCGGGCGGAGCGCCACCTCGAGAAGGGGCGCGTGGTCATCTTCGGCGCCGGCGCCGGCCTGCCGTACTTCTCGACCGACACGGTCGCCGCCCAGCGTGCGCTGGAGATCAACGCCGACGTGGTGCTCGTCGCCAAGAACGGCGTCGACGGCATGTACGACGACGACCCGCGCACCAACCCGGCCGCCCGCAAGATCGACCAGATCTCGCACCAGGAGGCCCTCCAGCAGAACCTGAAGGCCGTGGACTCCACCGCGCTCAGCCTCTGCATGGACAACGGCATGCCCATGCGCATCTTCGGCATCGAGCCGGCCGGCAACGTCACGGCGGCGCTCCTGGGCGCAGAGATCGGCACGCTGCTCGGCTGAGGTGCCGGGCCGTAGACTAGACACCACCCATCGATCTGAAGGAGAAACCGTGATCGCGGATGTGATTTCCGATGCCCGCCAGCGCATGAGCAAGACCGTGGACGCGGCGAGGGAGGACTTCGGCACCGTGAGCGCGGGCCGGGCGAACCCGGCTCTCTTCCAGAAGGTGATGGTCGACTACTACGGCTCGCCGACGCCGCTCGCGCAGCTCGCCGGGCTGCAGAACCCGGAGGCGCGCGTCCTCCTCGTCACGCCCTACGACAAGTCGGCCCTCAAGGACATCGAGAAGGCCATCGTCAACATGCCGAACCTCTCGGCCAACGTCGGCAACGACGGCGAAATCGTGCGCGTCACGCTCCCCGAGCTGACCGAGGACCGCCGCAAGGAGTTCGTCAAGATCGTCCGCGGCAAGGGCGAGGATGCCAAGGTCGCGCTGCGCAACATCCGGCGCAAGGCCAAGGACGACCTCGATGCGCTCAAGGGCGAGGTCGGCGACGACGAGGTGGCTCGTGGCGAGAAGGAGCTGGAGTCCCTCACGCGCACGCACGTCGACGCCGTCGACGAGGCGCTCAAGCGCAAGGAAGCCGAGCTTCTCGAGGTCTAGCGGATGACCGAGGGCACTGGTCCCGGAGCACCGAACCCCCCGGTGCCGGAGGCCACGCCGACAGCGAGGCGGCGGGGGAAGCCCCGTTCGCGCGAGGAGTTGCGCGCCCAGGTGCAGGCGACCCGCGCCGACTTCGAGCGCCAGGTGCTCGCCAGGAAGGCGCAGCTCGACGCGACGAACGAGAAGATCGCCGCGCGCACGGGCCGCAACCTGGTGCTCGCGATCCTGATCGGGCTGGTGGCCGGCGGGCTCGTGCTGCTGAGCCTGATCTTCATCAAGCAGCTGTTCCTGCCGTTCGCGATGGCGATCGCCGGGTTCGCGGCGTTCGAGCTCGCCCAGGCGTTCCGCGACGCCGGGCGCCGGGTCCCGCGCATCCCGACCGTCGCGGCGGCGCTGGCGATCATCCCGGTGACGTTCTTCCTGCACGCGGGCGGCCAGCTGGTCGCACTCTCGGCGGGCGTCGTGCTCGTGGTGCTGTGGCGGCTGGTGGAGGAGCTGGTCGTGCCCCCGGGTCGCCGTCGCCGTGCCGGCGGCGCCGCGCTCGGCCGCGACCTCACCTGGAGCGTCTTCGTCCAGCTGTACGTGACGCTGCTGGCCAGTTTCGCCATCCTGCTGCTGGCCGAGCCGGGCGGCGAGTGGTGGGTGCTCGCGTTCCTCATCCTGGTCGTCGCTGTCGACACGGGCGCGTACGTGAGCGGGCTGTCGTTCGGCAAACACCCGATGGCGCCGACGATCAGCCCCAAGAAGACCTGGGAGGGTTTCGCGGGGGCCGCCGCCGCCGCGGTCATCGCCGGCGTGCTGCTGTCGGTGTTCATGATCGGGCAGCCATGGTGGTTCGGCGTCGTCTTCGGCATCGTGCTGCTGCTCACCGCGACCGCCGGCGACCTGGTGGAGTCGCTGATCAAGCGCGACCTGGGCATCAAGGACATGAGCTCGTGGCTGCCGGGGCACGGCGGCTTCCTCGACCGGCTGGACTCCATCCTCCCGTCGGCGGCGGCCACCTACGTGCTGTTCCTGATCTTCCGATGACAGAATGGGGGAGTGAGCACCTTCCCCCGGAGCCCCAAGTCGAAGCTCGGATACGACGTCGAGCAGGTCGACGCCTTCCTCGAGTCCGCGCGCACCGCCTATGACGACTCGAGCTCGTCGAGGCTCACGGCGGCCGACATCCGCCACACCGCGTTCTCGATGCAGAAGGGCGGCTACTCGACCACGCACGTCGACGCGGCCCTGGAGCGGCTGGAGGACGCCTTCGCGGCACGGGAGCGGGAGGCCGCCCGCGGCGCCAAGGGCGAGTCCACCTGGCTCGAGGAGGCGCGCACGACCGCGCAGGTGATCCTCAACCGTCTCGACCGGCCGGTCGGCCAGCGCTTCGACCGGGTCAGCATCCTCACCCTGGGCTACAACCGGCAGGATGTCGACCGGTTCGCGAACCGGCTGGTGAAGTACTTCCAGGACGGCCGTCCGATGAGCGTCGACGAGGTGCGCACGGTCACGTTCCGGGAGCAGCGCGGAGGCTATCGGGAGGTCCAGGTCGACCTCCTGCTCGACAGCGTGACCGACGTCATGCTGGCCGTGCGCTGACCTGGCGATTGCCTGAGTGCCGTGACGGTTGCTTTGGAAACTCGGCCGATCTCCGTTATCGTCTTGTGATCGTGGGTAGACCAGCAGCAGAGATCGTTCCGCTGACCCCGGCCAACCCGGTCGGAGTCGCCTTCAAGCGTCCCCGCCGCCCGCACATCCGTTCGCGGGCGGCGATCTACGGCTTCGCGTTCACCGCGGCCGTCGGCTTCGCGCTCGTCAACGTCGTCGACCCGTACTCCGGGTCCGCCGCGACGCCCGCCTACGCGGAGGCGATGCCGCAGCTGCCGACCACCTCACGGTTCGGCGACGCGCCCGTGCAGAGCCTCACCGCCCCCGACTCCTACACCGCCACGGTCACCCGCGAGGAGCTGACCGTGAAGCCGAAGCCCACGCCGACCCCCACCCCGACGCCGACGAAGGCGCCGGTCGCGGAGGAGAGCGACGACGAGTCGGGTTCCGTCTCGGCCGCGCCGCCCGCCGGCACCCCCGACCCGGGTTCTGCGAAGGCGATCGCGTACGAGATGCTGCAGGCGCGCGGGATGGGCGACGACGAGTACAGCTGCCTCGTCTCGCTCTGGAACCGCGAGTCCGGCTGGAACGTCTACGCGCACAACTCCTCGAGCGGCGCGTACGGCATCCCGCAGGCGCTGCCCGGCAGCAAGATGTCGTCGGCCGGCCCCGACTGGGAGACGAACGCCGCCACCCAGATCACCTGGGGCCTCGGCTACATCACCGGCCGCTACGGCACCCCGTGCGGCGCGTGGAGCCACTCGGAGTCCTCCGGCTGGTACTGAGCCGCTTCAGCCCGTCGCGCGCTCATCCGACGCGCTCGTCGGGCCCGTCCGAGGTGTCCAGCGGCCGGTAGTGCCGCCACATCCCCAGGAACGTGCGGTTGCCCAGGATCACCGAGACGGTCGCGTAGGCGATCGCGGCGACGCCGCCCAGCATCAGGCACGGATCGACGGCCACGCCCGCGGTGAACAGCACCGCGCCGACCAGGACGCCCACCAGCGCGGCGTTCACCACGCTCATGAACAGCATGCTGCTGCCCAGGAACTGGCTGGCACTCCGCCGGCCGAGGAAGTAGTAGGTGTGCTGGATCCCGGCACGGTCGTCGTGCCGGGAGGCCATGAGGTACGGCTCGATCTCGGGGGCGATCGACACGTAGGCGCTCCGGAGGCGGTTCATCGCGATCACGTACATGAGGTCGTCCATCCCGGCGTTGAAGACGCGGATCTGCGTCATGACCCCGACGACGGTCACGAGCCCGAGGAGGACGTCGGCGAAGACCGGGAAGAAGCCGGAGAACCCCGTGGCCTGCCCGACGAGGGCGATGCTGACGAGCACCGCCGACATCAGCGTGAGCAGCATCCCGATGCGCACCAGCACCTCGCTCTGCGTCGTGGAACGGGACGCGAGGAGGCTCCAGTGCTCGGTGGCGAGCAGCTGGGCCTGCAGGGCAGGATCGGTGCGAGCGTCGTCGCCCATGCGGCGATGGTAGCGCTGCCTCGACCTAGACTGGAGACATGCCTCGCTCCAACCGTCCCCGTGGCCGCCACGGGCGCACGCAGCGCGAGGAGGAGCAGGAGACCGGGTTCGACCGCCTGCTGACCGGCTGGCGCCGGACCGAGGTCAAGCGCGGCGGCACGTGGAACGTGCAGCCCGTCTCCGCCGCCCAGGCGCAGAAGGCCTACGTCTGCCCCGGCTGCGGCGGAGACATCGAGCCGGGCGTCGCCCACGTCGTCGCGTGGCGCGCCGACGGCGTGCTCGGCGACGCCGCCGACCTGGCGGCCCGCCGACACTGGCACGCCGCCTGCTGGAAGATCGCCTGACGGCTGCGGACGCAGCTCGACGAGCACGACGAGGAGAACCCGTGATGACGACCACCGAGATCCGCGGCGGCGTGGAGCTGCCCGCCCGGCGCGAGGACATCGAACTGCACACGCAGGACGGCCTCACCCTCGTCGGGGAGCTGGCGGCGCCGCTCGACCGGGAGCCGGTGGCGACGCTCGTGACGCTGCACCCCCTGCCGACCGGGGGCGGGTTCATGGACTCGCACATCCTCCGCAAGGCCGCCGGCCGCCTCCCGGCGCTGGCGGACATCGCGGTGCTGCGCTTCAACACGCGCGGCACGTCGTCGCCGCGCGGACGCAGCCAGGGGGAGTTCGGCCACGGCATCGACGAGCGCTACGACGTGGAGGCCGCGATGGCCTTCGTGGCCGAGCGCGGCCTCCCGCACCCGTGGCTGCTCGGCTGGTCGTTCGGCACCGAGCTCGCGCTGATGTACGGGAGGGAGTGCCCGGTCGACGGCGTCATCCTGCTGTCACCGCCGCTGCACCGGGCGAAGCCGGAGCACCTTGCCGCGTGGGCGGGGGACCGCCGTCCGATCGTCGCGCTCATCCCCGAGCACGACGACTACCTGCGGCCCGCAGAGGCCGCCCAGCGCTTCGCACCGCTGCCGCAGATCGAGCTGATCGACGTGGCCGGTGGCAAGCACCTGTGGGTGGGGGAGAACCAGACCAGGACGGTCCTGAACGAGATCGTCGCGCGGCTCAACCCGGCCGCGCTGCCGCTGCCGACGGAGTGGCCGCCGCCCGCGGCCTCCTGAGGCGCCGCCGCTACAGCTCGTTCTGGCGCGGGATGACGACCTGCTTGACGATGAGCAGGATCGCCGCCGCGAACGGGATGGCGACCAGCGCGCCGAGGATGCCGAGCAGCGTGCCGCCCGCCAGGGCCGCGACGACGACCAGCGCGCCGGGCACCGAGACGGCGCGGTTCATGATGCGCGGGCTGAGCACGTACGCCTCCACCTGCATGTACACGAGGTAGTAGATCGCCGCGGCGATCGCCGTGGGCGGGCCGGAGAGGAAGCAGACGGCGACGATGATCACCGAGCCCGTGATCGTGCCGACCAGCGGGATCAACGAGAAGAAGAAGGCGATCGACGCGAGCAGGATGGGGAACTTCGCGCCGATGACGGTGAGGAAGATCGCGCTCAGGAGGCCGTTGACGAGCGCCAGCGCGACCTGACCCATGACGTACTTGCCGACGGAGTCCGTGATCTGGTCGCCGAGGTCGGCGACGCGGGCCCGGCGTGAGGCGGGCACCAGCTGGTAGGCGGCGCGCTTGATGCTCGGCAGGGACGCCGTGAAGTAGATCGTCAGGATGACGACGATGATCACGCCGAACGCGCCCTGCACGATGCCGATGCCGGTCTGCAGCACCTTCGAGGTGATGTCCGGGAGGTTCTGCTGCAGCCACTTGGTGACCGCGTTGATGTTGGTGTCGTTGATGACGCCGGGGAACTGGTGCTGGAGGCTGAGGAACCACTTCTCGGCGTCGCCGTCGTTGACCCAGTTGATCGTGTTCTGGACCAGCTGGCTGGCCTGGTCGACGGCGACCGGGACGATGGCCCAGACGAGGCCCACGAAGGCGCCGATGATGATCACGAGCGTGACGATCAGGGCGAGCCAGCGCGGGAACCGGCGCCGCTCGAGGAACGCGATCAGCGGCTCGATGCCGAGCGCCAGGAACAGCGCGGCGCCGATGTAGGTGATGATCGTCGACAGGCTGACGATCGACGTCAGGATGAGGACGCCGAGCCCGACTCCGAGGGTGCCGATGAGGCCGAGGCGGAACGGGTTCTGGATCTTCATCGGTGCCCCCTTTGCGCCGGAGCGCGTGGTCGGTCAGTCGTCAGTCTTCGTGCGCGGTCACCTTCTCGGCCTGCTGCAGGACTCCGCGCAGATTCTCGAAGTAGCCGGCGACGGCCTCGCGCTCAATCCTAATCTGGGCCAGCCGCTCCTCCGCGTCGGCCACCAGGCGTTGCGTGCGCTGCTCCGCCTCCTCGACGAGGGCCGCCGCGCGCTCCTCCGCGTCGCGGACGATGCTCGCGGCCGTGCTCTCGGCCTCATTGCGGGCCCTCTTGACCGTCTCGCGCGCCTCGGTCTCGAACGTCTCGGCGTCGGTGCGGGCCTGCGCGGTGCGCTTGACCGCGTCGGCCAGCTGGACGTTGGCCTCGTCGAGGTACTTCTGGGTCTGCGCGACCGCCTCCTGGTGCCGGGTGAGGTACTCCTGCTCGGCCTCGTCGCGGCGGGCCTTGAGCTCGACGTCGAGGTCGATGCGGGCTTGCTCGATCTCGTGGCGGCGCGTCTCCAGGTCTTCGAGGGTCGTGGTGCGCAGGTCCGAGAGCTCGCGGTCGAGGGCGGCGCGGCGCTGGGCGGCCTCCTGCTCGAAGGCGGCGGTGCGCTCGGCGATCTCGGCCTCGAGCGCGGTGCGCGCCTCGGCGGCCTCGGCGGCCAGCGCGGTGCGGACCTCCGCCGCCTCCTTCTCGAGCGCCAGGCGGGCCTGCTGCGTCTCGTCGGCGAGGGTGACGCGCGCGGTCTCGGCCTCGCGCTCCAGCTCGATGCGCTGCTGCTCCCGGTCGTCGGCCAGCTCGTTGGCGGTGGAGGCGCGCTGGGCCGCGAGCTCGGTGGAGGTGCGGCGCACGTCCTCCTCGAGGGTGCTGCGGGTGCGCTCGGTCTCCTCCGCGAGCCGCGAGCGGGTCTGCTCGGACTCGGCGGCGAGGGCGGACTTCGTCTGCTCCACTTCGGCGGCGAGGGCGGCCTTGGTGGTGGTGACCTCGGTCTCGAGGGCGGACTTGGTCTGCTCGACCTCGGCGGCGAGGGCGGCCTTGGTGGTGGTGACCTCGGTCTCCAGGGCCGACTTCGTCTGCTCGACCTCCGCGGCCAGGGCGGCCGTGGTCGACTCGACCTCGGCCGCGAGCTGCGCCCGCGTCTCGGTGACCTCGGCGGCGAGGGCGGTGCGCTCCCTGGTCAACTCGTCGTCGAGCGCGCGGCGGGCGGCGTCGACCTCCGCGGCCAGCTCGGCGCGCAGCTCGGTCGCCTCGGCGTCGAGCTCGCGGCGCTGCCGGTCGGCCTCGGCGGCGAGCCGCGCGCGCGTCTGCTCGACCTCCGCGGCCAGCTCGCCGGCGGTGCGCTCACGGTCGGCGGCCAGGCGGGCGGCGGTCGCCTCGCTCTCGGCCTGGAGGGTGCTGCGGGTCTCCGTCGTCTCGCGCTCCAGCGTGGTGCGCGTCTGCACGATGTCGTCGGCGAGCTCTGAGCGGGTGCGCTCCTCCTCCTCGGTGAGGGCGGACCGGGTGCGGGTGACCTCGTCCTCCAGCTCGGCTCGGGTGCGGGTGACCTCGTCCTCGAGGGCGGAGGTGGTGCTCGCGACCCGGTCGGCGAGCTCGGCGGTGGTGCGCTCCACCTCGTCCGCGAGCCCGGCCCGGGTGGAGGTGACCTCGTCGGCCAGCTGCGCACGCGTCTGCTCGACCTCGGCGGCGAGGGAGGCCCTGGTCTGCTCGACCTCGGCGGCCAGCGCCTTCGTGGTCTGCTCGACATCGGTCGCGAGCTTCTGACGGGTGGTGACGTCCTCGTGGGAGAGGTCGGCGCGCACCTGCGCGGTCTCGGCGGCGAGGGCGGCGCGCTGGCGCTCGACCTCGTCCGCCAGCTCGGCGCGCGCCTGGGCGATCTCGGCGGTGAGGGCGGCGCGTGCGGCCGCCTCCTCCGCGGCGAGGCGGTCGGCCGTCTCGGCGACCTTCTTGTCGAGCTCCAGGCGGGTCTGCGCGGTCTCGCGCTCGAACGCGGCCCTGTCCTCGGCCAGGGCGTTCTCGAGCTCGGCGCGGCGCGCGGCGATCGTGCGGTCGAGGTCGGCGGCCTCGGTGCGGGCCGCCTCGGCCTCGCGCGACGCCACGGCCTTCAGCTCGGCCGCCTCGCGGTCGGCCTCCGCGCGGACCGCCGCCGCCTCGCGCCGGCTGGTCGCGCGCAGCTCGGCGGCCTCGGTGGCGACGGCGCCGCGGATGGCGGCCGCCTCGCGCATGGCGTCGTTGAGCAGGGTCTCTTTGTCGGAGCGGGTCTTGGCCAGCAGCTCGGTCGACTCGATCTGCGCGTCCTCGAGCATGGTGGTCGCCCTGGCCGTGGCGTCGGCGATGATCCGCTCGGCCTGCTGGGCGGCGCTGCGCTTGACCTTCTCGATCTCGGCGGAGACGCCGGCGCGCAGCTTCTCCGCGTCGATGTCGGCCTGCGCGATGAGGCGGGTGGACTGCTCCTCGGCGACGCGCAGGGTGTTCTCGAGCTTGGTGCCGAGGCCGGAGTAGGTGGGGCTGCCGACCTCCTCCAGCTCGGCGTCGAGCTCCTCGATGCGGGCCTGCAGCCGCTTGATCTCCTTGGACGCGTCGGCCGCCTGCGTGTTCGCCTTGATCAGGTCTCTGCGCAGCTCCTGGAGGGTCTTGTCGACCTCGTCCTTGTCGTAGCCGCGGAAGACCTGGGTGAAGTTCGTCTCATCGGTCGCCACTTGAAGTCACTCCTGGGATGTCTCGGCGAGCCGCTCGCGCGCCGCGGACAATCTTACATTTGGACCCCGATCACCCGCATGGGGGACTACGGTGGCGTGCAGATAACGGTTAGATGCCTTTCAGGGTGCTCCAGTATCGTTGTGTGATCTGTGCCGGACCCCCATCCCGGCGCACAAGGAGTTTGCTTGCGTTTCGTCCTCGCCATCGTCGCCTTCGTCGTGGCCGCCGTCATGATCGTCGCCGGGATCGCCCAGCGGACGGTCTTCGCACCCCCCTCGCAGCTGACGGCGAGCGCCACGATCCCCGGCGACGCCAAGTACGTGGTCATCGCGGGCTCCGCGCTCAACGCGAACCCCGGCCAGCAGACGCTGACGCTGGGCGATGCGCCGGACCCGTCCAAGCAGGTGGTGGCCCTCGGCCGCACCGCCGACGTGACGGCCTGGCTGAAGGGCGAGGAGTACGTGGCGGTCCGCTGGGACGCCAAGACCGGCACGCTCGTCACGCGCACGGTGGGGGCGGGCGACTCGTCGTCCGGCTCCACCGCGACACCGGCGCCGACCGACGGCGCCACCGGAGACGCGGGCGGCGGTGACGCGACCGCGCAGAGCGCGAACCCCGCGGGCTCCGACCTCTGGCTCGAGGAGTACGACGGCGCCGACGCGACGAAGACCAGGATGAACATCCCGGACGACGTCAGCGTGCTCGTCGCCTCCGACGGCGCCTCGCCTGCGCCGAGCTCGATCGTCCTGACCTGGCCCGTCGACACCAGCACCCCCTGGGCCTTCCCGCTGATCATCGCGGGGCTCGTGCTGCTGGTGATCGGCATCGCCCTCTACCTCTGGGGGCTCTACACTCACCGCAGGTCCCGTGGACCGCGGAGGAAGAGCGGACCGAAGATGCCCAAACTGCCCAAGGCTCCGAAGTACAAGCCGACCGCGGCCGTCGAGGCCACCCCGCGCGGGAGGCGCTCGTCGCGCCGGGCGCGCGTCATGGTGCCCGCCGTGCTCGCCGGCGCCCTCACGCTGAGCGGACTCGGCACCGGCGCGGCCGTCGCCGACCAGACGCCGGCGCCGACCCCGTCGCCGACCGCGACCGGCGGCCAGGCCGCCGACCAGCTGCCTCCCGCGGTCACCGTGCCGCAGCTGGAGCGGATCGTGAAGCGGATCTCCGCCGCGGCCGCGGACGCCGACGCGAAGGCCGACCCGAACCTCGCCGCGCAGCGCTTCACCGGCCCGGCCCTCCAGCTGCGCCAGGCGAACTACGCCATCCGCGCCAAGAAGTCCGACGAGCCGGCGCTTCCCGCCATCCCGGCCAGCCCGATCGTGCTCTCGCTCCCGCAGGCGACGGACACCTGGCCGCGCACGGTGATCGCCGTCGTCGAGACCCCGAAGGACGCGCAGGGCAACGCGCAGGCGCCGCTCGCGCTCACCCTCGTGCAGGACAACCCGCGCGCCAACTACATGGTGGAGTACGCGATCTCGCTGGAGCCGAAGGCGAAGGTGCCGAACCTCGCGCCGGCCAGCATCGGCGCCGCGGTCGTCCCGCCGGACTCCAAGCTCCTCAAGCTGCCGCCGGAGAAGGTCGCGGCTGCCTACGGCGACGTGCTCATGAACGGCGACGCCAGCCAGTACGCCTCGCTGTTCAGCAAGGAGGGCGACACCCTCCGCACGGCCGTCGGCGCGGAGTGGAAGGCGAAGCAGATCGCCGACCTGCAGGCCAAGTACGGCGCGACCTCGTCGCTGACGTTCACGTCGGCCGTCGGCCAGGGCCGCGACACGGCCATGGCGACCAACGACTCGGGCGCCATCGTCTGGACCGACCTGCAGGAGTCGCAGGTGCTGAAGGTCGTGGAGGCCGGCGCCGAGGTGAACGCGGGCAACACCGCGGCCGCGCTCAGCGGCGTCGCCACGTCGAAGACCGGCATCGAGTCGACGTTCGGCTACCAGCTGGCCTTCTACGTGCCCCCGGCGGGCTCCGACGCCGAGATCACGCTGCTCGGCTTCGCCCAGGGCATGGTCTCCGCCAAGGAGATCCCGTAGTCGCGATCCGCGCGATAGCCGCGATGCCGTCCACACCCGTACAGGAGGACCGATGAGCAACATCCCGCCCACGCCCACGAACCTGCGTGGCGCCGTCGACCTCAGCGCGCTCGTGAGCCGCCCGGCGCCCGGTGCGGCGGCCCCCGGTGCCGGCTCGCCTGCCGACGCTCTGGGAGGCGCAGGCGAGGCGCTCGCGCTGCCCAGCCTCTACTTCGAGGGCACCGACGCGAACTTCAACGACTTCATCGAGCTGTCGATGCGGGTGCCGATCGTGGTCGACCTGTGGGCCGAATGGTGCGAGCCGTGCAAGCAGCTCTCGCCCATCCTGGACCGCGTCGTCGCCGACTACGCGGGCCGGCTGGTGCTCGTGAAGATCGACGTGGACGCCAACCCGCAGCTGTCCCAGGCGTTCCAGGCGCAGTCCATCCCCACGGTCGCCGCGATCGTCGGCGGCCGGCCGGTGCAGCTGTTCGTCGGCGCCATGCCCGAGCCGCAGGTGCGCGACGTGTTCGAGCAGCTGCTGCAGCTCGCCGCGCAGAACGGCGTCACGGGCACGGTGTCGGTGGACGCCGACGCGGGCCTCGTCGAGGGCGAGGAGGCGGAGCCGCAGCCCGAGCCGCTGCCGCCGCATCACCAGGCCGCGTACGACGCCATCGATCGCGGCGACTTCGACGCCGCGATCGCCGCCTACAAGACCGCCATCGCGCAGGATCCGCGCGACACGATGGCGGTCGCCGGGCTCGCCCAGGTCAGCCTCCTGGCCCGGCTGGCCGGCAAGTCCCTGGACGAGCTGCGATCGGCCGCCGCCGCGAACCCCCGCGATGCGGACGCGCAGCTCGGCGTCGCCGACCTGGACCTCTCCGGCGGGCACGTCGAGGACGCCCTCGACCGCCTCCTCACGCTCTTCCCGACGCTCGACGCCGCCGGCAAGGACACGGTCCGCGCGCGGCTGCTGGACTATTTCGAGATCGTCGGCGTGGACGACCCGCGGGTCGTGCGGGCGCGGGCTAGGCTCGCGTCGCTGCTGTACTGAGTCGCCGGACCAGCTGAGCCACTCCCTCTGAGCGCGGTGCGGCGGCGACACCCCACGTCAGCCCCGAAAGGCCCGCCATGTCCCGTGTGCTCGTCGTCGGCGGCACCGGCCTCGCCGGTCGCGCCGTCACCGCAGAGGCCGTCGATCGCGGCCACGACGTCGTCGTGGCCTCCCGGCGAACCCCCGACGACGACGCCGACGCCTTCGTCCCCGGCGCCGCCTACGTCACGACCGACCTCGTGACCGGGCTGGGACTGGAGGAGGCGGTGGACGGCGCCGACGTCGTGATCGACGCGAGCAACGGCGTCGGGCGGCAGGCGGCGCATGTCTTCGCGATCGGCGCCCAGAACCTCCTGCACACCGCGGCGCGGTTCGGCGTGAATTCGGCGGTGCTGCTGTCGGTCGCCGGGATCGACGGCTCCGGCTACGCGTACTACCGGGCGAAAGCGGCGCAGGAGCGCGCCTACCTCGACTCCCCGCTGGAGACGCGGATCGTGCGGGCAACGCAGTTCCACGACTTCGTCACGGCGATCTTCGAGCGCGGCCGGCCGTTCGGCGCGCTGCTGGCGCCGTCGCGCACCCGGTTCCAGCCCATCTCCGTCGCCGATGTCGCCCGCGTGCTCGTGGACGCCGCCGAGGGCGCGGGGGAGCCGGGCATCCGCACGGTCGCCGGACCCAGGATCGAGTCGGCGCGCGAGCTCGCCGAGCAGTGGAAGCGGCACAGCGGCAGCCGTCGGCCGGTCGTCCCCGTGCGGCTGCGCGGCCCGCTCGGCGCGACCTGGCGAGCGGGCCACCAGCTCGCGCCGGAGCACGCGATCGACGGCGTCGGCTACGGAGCCTGGCTCAGCTCGCGCGCGGCTTGAGCCACAGCGCGCCCAGCGGAGGCAGGTTCACCACCGCCGAGGCCGGGCGACCCATCCACGGCTCATCGGCCGCGGTCACCTGGCCGAGGTTGCCGACACCCGAGCCGCCGAACGCCTCCGCGTCGGTGTTGAGCAGCTCCTCCCACTCGCCGGCGAGCGGCAGCCCCACCCGGTAGCCCTCGTGCGGGGCGCCCGAGAAGTTCAGCAGCACGGCGATGGGGGAGCCGTCGCGGTCCTTGCGGAGGAAGGCGATGACGTTGCCCGCGGCGTCGGAGCCGTCGAGCCACTCGAAACCGGCGGGGTCGTTGTCGAGCGCCCACAGCTGCGGGTGCTCGCGGTACAGCGCGTTGAGCTGCGCGACGAGGTCCCACAGGCCGCGATGGGTCGGCTGGTCGAGGATCCACCAGTCGAGCCCGCGCTCCTCGCTCCACTCGGACGGCTGGCCGAACTCCTGACCCATGAACAGCAGCTGCTTGCCCGGGTGCGCCCACATGAACGCGAGGAACACCCGCAGGTTCGCCAGCTGCTGCCAGTGGTCGCCGGGCATCTTGCCCAGCAGCGAGCCCTTGCCGTGCACGACCTCGTCGTGGCTGATCGGCAGCAGGAAGTTCTCGCTCCACGCGTACACGAACGAGAACGTGAGCTCGCTGTGGTGGTAGCTGCGCCACATCGGGTTCTCGTGGATGTACTGCAGCGAGTCGTGCATCCAGCCCATGTTCCACTTGAAGCCGAAGCCGAGGCCGCCCGACGCCGTCGGCTGCGTGACGCCGGGGTAGCTCGTGGACTCCTCGGCGATCATCACGGTGCCCGGATTGCGCTTGTAGGAGGTGGCGGTCACCTCCTGCAGGAACGAGATCGCCTCGAGGTTCTCGCGGCCGCCGTGGATGTTCGGCTCCCACTCGCCCTCGTTGCGGGAGTAGTCGAGGTAGAGCATCGAGGCGACGGCGTCGACGCGCAGGCCGTCGACGTGGAACTCCTCCAGCCAGTACAGCGCGTTGGCGACGAGGAAGTTGCGCACCTGCGAGTTGCCGTAGTCGAAGATGTAGGTGCCCCAGTCCTTGTGCTCGCCGCGGCGGGGGTCCGAGTGCTCGTACAGCGGCCTCCCGTCGAACCGGGCGAGCGCCCAGTCGTCCTTGGGGAAGTGGCCGGGCACCCAGTCCATGATCACGCCGATGCCGGCCTGGTGGAGGCGGTCGATCAGGTAGCGCAGGTCGTCGGGCGACCCGAAGCGGCTGGTCGGGGCGAAGTAGCCGGTCACCTGGTAGCCCCACGATCCGCCGAACGGGTGCTCGGCGAGCGGCAGGAACTCGACGTGGGTGTAGCCGAGCGCTCCGACGTAGTCGATCAGCTGGTCGGCGGCCTCCCGGTAGCCGGTGCCCGGCCGCCAGCTGCCCAGGTGCAGCTCGTAGACGCTCATCGGGCCGCTGTGCGGGTCGGTCTCATGGCGGCGGCGCATCCACTCGTCGTCGCCCCACTCGTGGCGGCTGACGGTGATGCGCGAGGCGGTGGCGGGCGGGGTCTCCGCCAGCTGCGCCATCGGGTCGATCTTGCGCACCCAGCCGCCGTCGGGCGTGAGGATGTCGTACTTGTAGATCTCGCCCTCGCCGAGCCCGGGGACGAAGAGCTCCCAGACGCCGGAGCCGCCCATGCTGCGCATCGCGTGCAGGGTGCCGTCCCACCCGTTGAAGTCGCCGACGACGCGCACGGCGCGGGCGTGCGGCGCCCACACGGTGAAGGCCGTGCCCACGACGCCGCCGAGGTCGCGGACGTGCGAGCCCAGCGCCTCCCACAGCTGCTCGTGCCGGCCCTCGCCGATGAGGTGGAGATCGAGGCTGCCGATGGTGGGGGCGAACCGGTACGGGTCGTCCGCCGTCCAGGTGCTGCCGTCCTGGTAGCGCGCCTCGATCAGGTAGGCGCCGGGGCCGACGATGTCGATGCCCTGCCAGATGCCGTGGGCGAGGTGGGCGAGCTCGATGTGCGCACCGTTCGGGAGCACGGCGAAGACCGCCTCCGCGAGCGGCCGCAGGGCGCGGATGACCGTGATCGGGTCGGCGACCCCCGGCGCGTTGACCTGGTGCTGGCCGAGCACCGTGTGCGGGTCGTGGTGGGCGCCGGTCGCGACCGCGTGGAGCGTCGCGTCGTCGAGCTCTGGCAGGGCGACGGCGGCTGCGCCTTCGGGGATCGGGGTCATCGGATTCCTTTCGAGGGCGGTGCGGTGGGACGGGTGGTGCGTGCGGCCGGCGTCGCGGGCGTCAGAGCGGCTTCACCACCAGGATGTGGACCGGCTGATCGAACGCGTCGAGGCGGACGTAGTCGTCGGCGCCCCACACCCAGCGCTGGCCGGTCACGGCGTCCTTCACCTCGAAGCTCGCGCCCGGCTCGATGCCGAAGGCCGTGACGTCGAGGTGGACGATCGTCTCGCGCACCGAGTGCGGGTCGACGTTGGCGACGACGATGACCGCGTCCGGCTTGCCGCTGCGGGTGAACCGGCCGGGCAGGTACTTCGAGTAGACGAGGATCGCGTCGTCCTCGCTGGAGTGGATGCGGAGGTTGCGCAGCTGGCGGAGCGCCGGGTGTTCGCTCCTCGTACGGTTGAGCATCGTCAGGTAGGGCGCGAGCGAGCGGCCGAGGTTCTGAGCCCTCGCGTAGTCGCGCGGGCGGTACTCGTACTTCTCGTTGTCGATGTACTCCTCGGCGCCCGGGCGCGCGACGTTCTCGTACAGCTCGAAGCCGGAGTACACGCCCCAGGTCGGAGCGGCGGTGGCGGCGAGGGCCGCGCGGATCTTGAACGCCGCAGGGCCGCCGAACTGCAGGTACTCCGTGAGGATGTCCGGCGTGTTCACGAACAGGTTCGGGCGCAGGAAGTCGGCCGTGTCGGACGCGAGCCCGGTGAAGAACTCCTCCAGCTCCTCCTTGGTGTTCCGCCAGGTGAAGTAGGTGTACGACTGCTGGAACCCGGCCTTCGCGAGCGTGTGCAGCAGGGCGGGCCGGGTGAACGCCTCGGCGAGGAAGACGACGTCGGGGTCGGCGGCGTTGACCGTGCGGATCAGCCACTCCCAGAAGTGCAGCGGCTTGGTGTGCGGGTTGTCGACGCGGAAGATGCGGACGCCGAGGGACATCCAGTACCGGACGATCCGCAGCACCTCGGTGCGCAGGCCCTCGTAGTCGTTGTCGAAGTTGATCGGGTAGATGTCCTGATACTTCTTCGGCGGGTTCTCCGCGTAGGCGATGGTGCCGTCGGGGAGGGTC
Source organism: Leifsonia sp. KNZ12-8B (assembly GCF_056755495.1). NCBI lineage: Bacteria > Bacillati > Actinomycetota > Actinomycetes > Micrococcales > Microbacteriaceae > Leifsonia > Leifsonia sp. KNZ12-8B. The sequence goes on along the minus strand of NZ_JBPGXM010000012.1, from coordinate 34,502 downwards.
GTGAACCACTCCGGGTGCTCCTTCACCCAGGGGTGGTCGGGCGAGGCCTGCAGCGCGAGGTCGAGCGCGACCTCCAGGCCGGCCTGCTTGGCCTTGCCGACGAAGTGGACGAAGTCCTCCTCGGTGCCGAGGTCCGGGTGGATGGCGTCGTGACCGCCCTCGGCCGACCCGATCGCCCACGGCGAGCCGGGGTCGTTCGGTCCGGCCTCCAGCGAGTTGTTGGGGCCCTTGCGGAAGGTGCGGCCGATCGGGTGGATGGGCGGCAGGTAGACGACGTCGAAGCCCATCGCCGCGATCTCGGTGAGCCGTGCGGCCGCGGTGCGGAAGGTGCCGGACTGCCATGACCCGTCCGGCAGCTTCTTGGCGCCCTCCGACCGCGGGAAGAACTCGTACCAGCTGCCGACGCCGGCGCGGGTGCGCTCCACCTGGATCGCGCGGGTCTCCGAGAGCGACGGGAGGCTCACCACCGGCCGCTCGGTCAGGATGCGGACGATGCGGTCGTCGATGGCGGCGGCGAAGCGCTCCTCGACCGGCTTGGCGGTGTCGGCGGCGGCCTTCGCGGCGGCGTTCAGGTGCCGGCGCTCGGCCGGGCTGCGGCGCTTGTCCTTGGCGGCGCCGGCGAGGAGGTCGTGGCCCATCCGCAGCATCAGCTCGACGTCGATGCCGGCGGGCACCTTCACCTCGGCGTTGTGCCGCCAGGTTCCGTAGTCGTCGGCCCAGGCCTGCACGCGGTACCGCCACAGGCCCTCGGTCTCGAGCTGCACCTCCACGCCCCAGCGGTCGGTGCCCGGTTCGAGCGCGTGCATGCGGTGCTCGGTCTGCTCGCCGGCGGGGTCGAGCAGGATGAGGTCGACGCCGATGCGGTCGTGGCCCTCGCGGAACGCGGTGGCCCGGAACGGCACGACCTCGCCGCTGAACGCCACCGCGGGCCAGTGGCCCTCGTCGACCTGCGGGGAGAGCTGGAGGACCGGGATGCGGGTCAGCAGGGGCTCGTACGCCGGCGGTTGCGCGGCGGCCGGCTGTTGCGCGGCCGGCTGCTGTGCGGCCGCCTGTTGCGCGGCGGGCGGCTGGACCACCGTGGTCGCGGCCTGCTGCGCGGCCTCGGCGGAACGGGTGCTGGTCGGAGCCTTCTTTCCCACCCCACGAACGTACACTCATTCACCCGGCCGTCATCAGGCTCCTCTAAGGTGGGCCGGGTGAAGGCCATCCGTAGATTCTCCGTCCGCGCCGTCCTCCCCGAGAACCTGTCCGCTCTGCAGGAGATCGCGGGCAACCTCCGCTGGTCGTGGCATGAGCCGACCAAGGAGCTCTTCGCCCGCATCGCGCCGGAGCTGTGGCAGCAGCTCCAGCACGACCCGATCGCGCTGCTCGGCGCGGTCGAGCCGTCGCGGCTGGCGGAGCTGGCCGCCGACCACGGCTACGTGGAGTGGGCGAACCGCGTGCGGGACGACCTGCGCGAGTACCTGCAGGAGCCGCGCTGGTACCAGTCGCTCGGCGAGCAGGCGCCGCGCTCGATCGCGTACTTCTCGCCCGAGTTCGGCATCGCGGCCGCGCTGCCGCAGTACTCCGGCGGCCTCGGCATCCTCGCCGGCGACCACCTCAAGGCGGCGAGCGACCTCGGCGTCCCGCTGGTGGGCGTCGGGCTGTTCTACCGCGCGGGCTACTTCTCGCAGGCGATCTCGCCCGACGGCTGGCAGCTGGAGAGCTACCCGGCGCTCGACCCCGACGGGCTGCCGCTGAGCGTGCTCCGGGAGGCGGACGGCACCCCGGTGCTCATCACGCTGGCGCTGCCCGACGGGGAGCTGCACGCGCGGGTCTGGCAGGCCGCCGTCGGCCGGGTGCGCCTCCTCCTGCTCGACACCGACATCCCCGAGAACGAGGAGCGGCTGCGCTCGGTGACGGACCGCCTGTACGGCGGAGGCGGCGAGCACCGCCTGCTGCAGGAGCTGCTGCTCGGCATCGGCGGCGCTCGCGCGGTGAAGGCGTGGACGACCCTGACCGGCGCGCCGGACGCGGAGGTGTTCCACACCAACGAGGGCCACGCGGGCTTCCTGGGTCTCGAGCGGATCTCCGACCTGGTCGGGGAGGGGCTCACCTTCGACCAGGCGCTGCAGGTCGTGCGCGCCGGCACGGTGTTCACCACCCACACGCCGGTGCCGGCCGGGATCGACCGGTTCGACCGGTCCCTCGTCGAGCGCTACTTCTCGACCTCCCTGCTGCCCGGCATCGACGTTAAGGCAGTGCTCGCGCTCGGCGCGGAGGACTACCCGGGAGGCTCGGCCGACGTCTTCAACATGGCGGTCATGGGGCTGCGTCTCGGCCAGCACGCGAACGGCGTCTCGCAACTGCACGGCGAGGTCAGCCGGCGGATGTTCGGCGGCCTCTACCCGGGCTTCGAGCCCCAGGAGGTGCCGATCGACTCGGTGACGAACGGCGTGCACGCGCCGACCTGGACCGATCCGATGCTGCGGGCGCTCGCGATCGAGCGGCTCGGCACCGACGACACGACGCACGCGAACTGGGCGGACGCGCACGCGGTCACCGACGCGGACCTGTGGTCGGTGCGCAACCGGATGCGCGAGCAGCTCGTGCAGGACGCCCGCCACCGCGTCGCCGCGGCTTGGGAGCGGCAGAACCCGGGCGGGGTCGCGCCGGCCTGGATGGCCGACCTGCTCGACCCCAACGTGCTGACCATCGGGTTCGCGCGCCGCGTCCCGACCTACAAGCGGCTCACGCTGATGCTGCACGACCCCGACCGGCTGCGCCGCATCCTGCTCTCGCAGGACCGGCCGGTGCAGTTCGTCATCGCGGGCAAGTCGCACCCGGCAGACGACGAGGGCAAGCGGCTCATCCAGAAGCTCGTGCACTTCGCCAACCAGCCCGACGTGCGCGGGCGGATGGTGTTCCTGCCCGACTACGACATCGGCATGGCGCAGCTGCTGTACCCGGGCACCGACGTGTGGCTGAACAACCCGCTGCGCCCGCTGGAGGCGTGCGGCACCTCCGGCATGAAGGCGGCGCTCAACGGCGCGCTCAACCTGTCGATCCTCGACGGCTGGTGGAACGAGTTCTACGACGGCGAGAACGGCTGGGCGATCCCGTCGGCCGACGCGGCCGGCGACAGCGCCGAGCGCGACGCCCTCGAGGCGGAGGCGATGTACGACCTGATCGAGCACCAGATCGCGCCGCGGTTCTACGACCGCGACGCGGACGGCGTCCCGACCGCCTGGGTGCGGCAGATCCGGCACACCCTCGCGACGCTGTCGTCGCCGCTGAGCGCGGAGCGGATGGTGCGCGAGTACGTCGAGCGCCTCTACCTGCCCGCCGCAGGCTACGAGCACCGGCTGACCGCCGATGACTTCGCCGCGGCCCGCGGCCTCGCCGACTGGAAGGAGCGGGTCCGCCGCGCCTGGCCGCAGGTCTCGGTCGCCCACGTCGACGCTGGCGGGGTGGACGACATCCCGCAGGTCGGCGACGAGCTGCACGTGCGCGCGCTCGTGCACCTGGGCGGGCTGCGGCCGGAGGACGTGCGCGTCGAGCTCGCCTACGGGCGCAGCCACGACGACGAGCTCGCCGGCATCGCCCTCCAGGAGCTGACCGTCGATCGGGAGGTGCCGGGAACGGACGGCGCGGGGACGGACGGTGCGGCGACGGCCTACGAGTTCGTGGGCACGGTCCGGCTGGCGTGGGCGGGCTCGTTCGGGTACACAGTCCGCGTGGTGCCGGTCAACGACCTCCTGCTCACCCCCGCCGAGCTGGGCCTGATCGCCGTCGCCTCCTGACGGCCGGCAGCCGCCGAGCACAGGAAAAACGTCGCTTATCCGGCCGCCGGGCGTCGTTTTTCCTGTGCTCGGCGGCCAGTGGCCGGCCGCCGGGGTCAGCGGGCGATGGGGGCGTAGGTGGCGGCCGTCGCCTGCACGAGGTCGGCAGGTGCGAGCTCGATGTCGAAGCCGCGGCGGCCTCCCGAGACGAAGACCGTGTCGAACAGCTGCGCGGTCTCGTCGACGACGGTGACGTGCCGGGTCTTCTGGCCGATCGGGCTGATGCCGCCCACCACGTAGCCGGTGCGGCGCTCCGCCACGGCGGGATCGGCCATCGTCGCCCGCTTCGCGCCGACCGCGGCGGCCAGCGCCTTGAGATCCAGCATCCCGGTCACCGGGACGACCCCGACGACGAGGCCCAGGTCGGTGTCGGCCAGCAGCGTCTTGAACACGCGGTCCGGCTCCACGCCGAGCGCCTCCGCCGCCTCCAGCCCGAACGACGCGGCCGCCGGGTCGTGCTCGTACGGATGCGCGGCGAACGGGATGCCCGCCGCGGTCAGCGCGACCGTCGCCGGGGTTCCGGAGGCCGCACGCTGCTTCGCCATCAGCGGGCCTCCCCGCCGCGCACGTCCTCCTCGACGCGTGGGCCGTTCGCCCGGTACAGCTGCATCGACGTGCCGCCGACGAGGCGGACGGTGCCGGGCGGCAGCTCGGTCGGGTCCTCCGCGATCGGGACCTCGGTCGCGCTGTCCCACAGCAGCTGGTAGGAGGTGACGCCCGGCGCCGCGGGCAGCGACACCTCCACGTCGTCCTCCACCCCGTGCACGATGAGGAGGATGCGGTTGAACTCCTCCTTGTCGGGGGTCGACGCCGCGAGGTACTGCAGGGTGCGGTTCTCGGGCGAGTTCCAGTCCTCGTCGTCCATCCGCGTGCCCGTGGCGTCGTACCAGTCCATGTGGCTCGCGTTCGGGGTGTGCTCGCCGTCGACCGCGTACCGGCTCGGTCGCAGCGCGGGGTTGGTGCGCCGCAGCTCCAGGAGGCGCCTGGTCGTCGCCTCCATCTCGCGCTGCTCCCTGGTGCGCAGCCAGCTCAGCCAGGTCAGCTCGCTGTCGTGGCAGTACGCGTTGTTGTTTCCGCGCTGGCTGCGCCCGTACTCGTCGCCGGCGGTGATCATCGGCACACCGGCCGAGAGCAGCAGCGTCCCCATCAGGTTGCGCATGGCCTTGTGCCGGTCGAGGAGGATGCGCTCGTCGACCGTCGGACCCTCCACGCCGTGGTTGAACGACCGGTTGTTGTCGGTGCCGTCGCGGTTGTCCTCGCCGTTGCCGAGGTTGTGCTTCACGTCGTAGGCGGTGAGGTCGGCCATCGTGAAGCCGTCGTGCGCGGTGACGAAGTTCACCGACGCGAGCGGGCCGCGCTCGGGCGAGAACGTGTTCGACGACCCCGCCAGCCGCGTCGCGAACCCGCCGATGCCGACCGGGGCGCGCCCGTTGCGGCGCGCCTCCGCGATGTCGGCCAGCCAGAAGTTGCGCACACGGTCGCGGTAGCGGTCGTTCCACTCGCTCCAGCCGTCCCGCTCGGCGGTGCCGCCGGGGAAGTTGCCGGTCTGCCACCCGCCGAGGCCGACATCCCATGGCTCGGCGATGAGCTTGACGTCGCGCAGCGCGGGGTCGGCCAGCGCGGCGTTGAGCAGCGGATGGTCGCGGCTGTACGACGCGTCGGCGCCACGCCCCAGCGTCGCCGCAAGGTCGAACCGGAACCCGTCGATCTGCACCTCCTGCGCCCAGTAGCGCAGCGAGTCGAGCACGAGCCGCTGCGGCACCGGGTCGCCGAAGTCGACCGTGTTGCCGCAGCCGGTCACGTCGATGTAGGCGCCGTGCTCGTCCTGCCGGTAGTAGGTCGCGTTGTCGATGCCGCGGAAGCTCGTGCGCGGGCCGCCCAGCCCCTCCTCGGCGGTGTGGTTGTAGACAACGTCGAGGATGACCTCGATCCCCGCCAGGTGGAGGAGCTTCACCATCCCCTTGAACTCGGCCAGCACCGCCTGCGGACCGGCCGCCTGCGCCGACCGCGACGCATACGGCGCGTGCGGGGAGAAGAAGTTCAGCGTGTTGTAGCCCCAGTAGTTGGTGAGGCCCTCCCGGATCAGGCGCTGCTCCGACACGAACGCATGCACGGGCAGCAGCTCGACCGCCGTCACGCCCAGGTCCTTCAGGTACCGGATGGTCGACTCGTGCGCGAGGCCGGCGTACGTGCCGCGCAGCTCCTCCGGGACCTCCGGGTTCAGCCGGCTGATGCCGCGCACGTGCGCCTCGTAGATCATCGTGTGGTCCAGCGGGATGGCGGGCTTGCGCACGTCGCCCCAGTCGAAGTCGTCGGACACCACCGTCGACCGCCACTGGTCGACACCCACCCGCGTCAGCCCGCGCGCGTACGGGTCGAGCAGCAGCGTCTCGGGGTTGAAGACGTTCTGCGGGGACGCCGGCCCCGACACCCGGACCGCGTACCGCCGGCCCGGTGTCAGCGACCGCGAGCGGCCCACCCACACGCCGTTCGCATCCCGCGTCATCGGGATGCTGCGGACCAGCCAGTCCGGGTCGCGCTCGTCGAACAGGCACAGCTCCATCGCGTCGGCGTGCGCCGAGAAGACCCTCAGCTCGCCCCCGTTGTGACCGATGCGGACGCCCAGATTGCGCAGAGGATCGGCAGAGGTCATGCGATCTAGAGTAATGACATCCGTCTGTGCACCCGCTCAGGCGGCAGGCACGGACGAGGGGAGCGGACATGCCCGTGTACCTCGACCACGCCGCCACCACCCCGATGCGCCCGGAGGCCGTCGCCGCCTTCACCGAGGCCCTCGGCGTCGTCGGCAACCCGGCCAGCATCCACAGCCAGGGTCAGCACGCCCGCCGGCTGCTCGAGGAGGCGCGCGAGACCGTGGCGGCCACCCTCGGGTGCGACCCCATCGAGGTCGTCTTCACCTCTGGAGGGACCGAGGCGATCAACCTCGCCGTGAAGGGGCTCTACTGGGCACGCAACGCCACCGCACCGCGCCCGCGCCTCCTCGTCCCCGGCGGCGAGCACCACGCGACCGTCGACACCGTCGAGTGGCTCGAACGCGCGGAGGGCGCCCGGCCCGTCTGGCTGCCCATCGACGCCGAGGGACGCATCGACGTGCCGGCCGCCGTCGACCCCGACACCTCCCTCCTCACCTTCCTGGCCGTCAGCAACGAGGTCGGCACCGTGCAGCCGGTGACGGCGCTCGCCGCGGTGGCGCGCGAGGCAGGCGTACCGGTGCACGTCGACGCCGTGGCCGCCTACGGCCACCTGCCGATCGACTTCGCCGGGCTCGGGGTGGACGCGCTGAGCGTCTCCGCCCACAAGATCGGCGGACCGGTCGGGATCGGCGCGCTCGTGCTGAGCCGCACCTCCACGGTCGTGCCGCTGATCCACGGCGGCGGGCAGCAGCGGCAGGTGCGCAGCGGCACGCAGGACGTCGCTGCCGCGGTGGCGTTCGCCGCGGCCGCGCGGGCGACCGAGGCCGAGCGCGAGGCGGAGGCCGTGCGGCTCGCCGGGCTGCGCGACCGGCTGATCCGGGGGCTGAGGGAGGCGGTGCCGGAGGCGGTGCTGAGCGGACCCGATCCGTTCGTCGCTCCCGAGGACCGGGTCGCGTCGAACGTGCACGTCACCTTCCCGGACGCGCAGGGCGACTCCCTGCTGCTCCTGCTCGACATGGCGGGCATCTCTGTCTCGACCGGATCGGCGTGCCAGGCGGGCGTGCCGGAGCCGTCGCACGTGCTGCTCGCGATGGGACGCAGCGAGCGGGAGGCGCGCAGCGCGCTGCGGTTCACGCTGGGCCGGACGACGACGGTCGACGACATCGACGCGCTGCTGGCGGCGCTGCCGGGCGCGTACGCGCAGGCGGCGCGGGCGGGCCGCGCGGACCGCCCCTCGCGCCTCCGCTCCTGACCCGCGCCGGCTTCATCGAATTGGCGCAACACGCCGTCTCGGCCCGCCGTCAGGCGGCGAGTCGCGCCAAGTGGATGACGGTCTCGGCGAGTGGTCGGGGTGGGCGTCGTAGAATTCCGGGGTGAAGGTTCTGGCGGCGATGAGCGGGGGAGTGGACTCCGCGGTGGCGGCCGCGCGCGCGGTCGAGGCGGGGCACGACGTGGTGGGCGTCCACCTGGCGCTCAGCCGGATGCCCGGCACCCTGCGGACCGGCAGCCGCGGCTGCTGCACCATCGAGGACTCGATGGACGCGCAGCGCGCCGCGAACGTGATCGGCATCCCGTACTACGTGTGGGACTTCTCCGAGCGGTTCAAGCTCGACGTCGTCGACGACTTCATCGCCGAGTACTCGGCCGGCCGCACCCCGAACCCCTGCATGCGCTGCAACGAGCGGATCAAGTTCGCGGCCCTCCTCGAGAAGGCGCTCGACCTCGGCTTCGACGCCGTCTGCACCGGCCACTACGCCAGCATCGTCACCGACGCGGAGGGGAACCGCGAGCTGCACCGCGCCTCCGACTGGGCCAAGGACCAGTCCTACGTGCTCGGGGTGCTCACCGCCGAGCAGCTCGCGCACGCGATGTTCCCGCTCGGGGCGACGCCGTCGAAGGCGGAGGTCCGGGCTGAGGCCGCGGCGCGCGGCCTCAGCGTCGCCAACAAGCCCGACTCGCACGACATCTGCTTCATCCCCGACGGCGACACCCGCGGCTGGCTCGCGGAGCGCGTCGGCACGGCGACCGGTGACATCGTCGACCGCGAGGGCAACCGCCTCGGCAGCCACGAGGGCGCGCACGCCTACACGGTGGGCCAGCGGAAGGGCCTCAACATCGGCTACCCGTCGCCGGACGGCCGCCCCCGCTTCGTGCTGGAGGTGCGCCCGGTCGAGAACACGGTCGTGGTCGGCCCGAAGGAGGCGCTCGACATCGCCGAGATCGCGGGCTCCCGGTTCACGTGGGCCGGCCTCCCGCCCGCCGACGCCGCGACCCCGTTCGCGTGCGAGGTGCAGATCCGCGCCCACGCCGACCCGGTGCCCGCGACGGCCCTGGTGCACGAGGGCGAGCTGGTCATCCGGCCGGACGAGCCGCTCAACGGCGTGGCGCCTGGGCAGACGGCGGTCGTCTACGTCGGGACGCGCGTGCTCGGCCAGACGACGATCGACCGGACGGTGTCCGCGGTTCCGGTGTGATCGGCGCTCCGGTTTGACCTGCGCTCCGGTGTCGGGCCGCGGCGCATGTCGGCCGCCCTCCGTACAATCGGAGCGTGACGGAGATCTCTGAGACGCCAGCCGCCGCCGACCTCGTCGGGCTCGACTTCGACGCGGCGCGGGCCGAGGCCGAGCGGCTCACGCAGCGCATCGAGGCCGCGCGGGTGGCGTACTACGGCGACGGCACCTCCACACTCTCCGACGCCGAGTACGACGCCGACTTCCACCGGCTGGAGGCGCTGGAGCGGGCATTCCCGGAGCTCGCCGGGCAGGACAGCCCGACCCAGCAGGTCGGCGCGGCGGTCGTCTCCGCCGGGTTCCCCGAGCACGAGCATGCCGAGCGGATGCTCAGCCTCGACAACGTCTTCTCCATCGACGAGTTCCGCGACTGGGCGGCCAAGACCGCCGCGGCGGCCGGCCGGCCCGTGCGATGGCTGACCGAGCTCAAGATCGACGGCCTCGCCATCAGCCTCGCCTACCGAGACGGCGTGCTCGAGACCGCCACCACCCGCGGCGACGGGCGCGTCGGCGAGGACATCACCGAGAACGTCGAGCTGATCCCGGCCATCCCGACGCGGCTGAGCGGCACGGGCTACCCGCCGTTCTTCGAGGTCCGCGGCGAGGTGTTCCTGACGACCGTCGACTTCGAGGCGCTCAACGACCGGCAGCGCGCCCTCCAGGCCGCGTTCGAGGCCGAGGAGCGCGCGAAGGGCAAGGCCGAGGAGGCCATCAAGACCCGGTTCCCCGAGTTCGCGAACGCGCGCAACACCGCCGCGGGCAGCCTCCGCCAACGCCGCGAGAACAAGAGCGCGACCGAGCTGGAGCTGATGCGCGAGCGGCTCGGCCGGCTCTCGCTGTACCTGCACGGGATCGGCGCGTGGCAGCACCCGGAGGTCTCCGCGCAGTCCGAGATCTACGAGCTGCTCGCCGGCTGGGGCCTTCCGGTGTCGCCGCACTCGCGCGTCTTCGACACCGTGGACGAGGTCGCGGGCTACATCGCCGAGCGCGGCGAGCACCGGCACGACGTCGAGCACGAGATCGACGGCATCGTCGTGAAGGTCGACGAGCTGGCGCTCCACGACGAGCTCGGCGCCACCAGCCGCGCACCCCGCTGGGCCATCGCCTACAAGTACCCGCCCGAGGAGGTGCACACGAAGCTGCTCGACATCGTCGTCAGCGTCGGCCGCACCGGCCGGGCCACGCCGTTCGCCGTGATGGAGCCCGTGAAGGTCGCCGGCTCCACGGTCCGGCAGGCCACGCTCCACAACCAGCAGGTGGTGCGCGCCAAGGGTGTCCTCATCGGCGACACGGTCGTGCTGCGCAAGGCGGGCGACGTCATCCCGGAGGTGCTCGGCCCTGTGGTCGAGCTGCGCGACGGCACCGAGCGCGAGTTCGTCATGCCGGAGGGGTGCCCGGCGTGCGGCACGACGCTCGCGCCCGCCAAGGAGGGCGACATCGACCTCCGCTGCCCGAACTCCGAGTTCTGCCCGGCGCAGGTGCACGGCCGCGTCGAGCACATCGGCTCCCGCGGCGCGCTCGACATCGAGGCACTGGGGGAGGTCGCGGCGTCGGCCCTCACCCAGCCGCGCGTGCCCGAGGTGCCGCCGCTGCCGACCGAGGCCGGCCTCTTCGGGCTGACGGTCGCCGACCTCTTCCCCATCGAGGTGGTCGTGCGCGACGCCGAGACCGGCCTCCCGAAGCTGACCGAGACCGGCGAGGAGAAGGTGGTGGCGCCGTTCCGCCGCCGCCGGTCCGCCAAGGACGGCCCCTTCGACCCCGACGCGGACGAGTTCGCCGGAGACGCGCTGTCCGTGCCATCGAAGGCCGCGGTCGACCTGATCGGCAATCTCGCGGCGGCGCGCACCAAGCCGCTGTGGCGCATCCTGGTCGCCCTCAACATCCGGCACGTCGGGCCGGTCGCCGCGCGTGCTCTCGCCGACCACTTCGGCTCTCTGGACGCCATCCGCTCCGCCTCGCGCGACGAGCTCGCCGCGGTCGACGGCGTGGGCGGCATCATCGCCGACGCCGTGCTCGCCTGGTTCGAGGTGCAATGGCACCGCGAGATCGTCGAGCGCTGGGCCGCCGACGGCGTGCAGTTCACCACCCCCGGCCACCCCGGTCCCGGCCACGCGGCGGCGCAGGGCGGCGTCCTCTCCGGCCTCACCGTCGTCGCGACCGGCTCGCTCGAGGGGTACAGCCGGGAGGGCGCGCAGGAGGCGATCATCGCGGCCGGCGGGAAGGCGGCCTCCAGCGTCTCCAAGAAGACCGACTTCGTTGCGGCGGGGCCCGGCGCAGGGTCGAAGCTCGCGAAGGCGGAGGAGCTCGGCGTGCGCATCCTCGACGCCGCGCAGTTCAAGATCCTCGTCGAACAGGGTCCCGACGCGCTCTGAACCGCCGAAACCGGTCCGCCAAAGCACGGACAGGGCGAATATTCTCCCCCTGAAGCGGGGGTAGAACGCGCGGCCGTCGGCCATCCGTCTCGCGTACATTGGGGGTGTGCGCTCGCCCGGTGCGCACGCGCAAGGGCTTAGCTCGCTCGCTGCCTTCTCGGAGGGACCCGGACGGAGTGCTGGTCGGCTTTGCAACGCTATTGACTGTGACCTCGGTCGTCTCCGGACTGACCGGGGCCTCCGGCATGCCCGCAGAGCTCCCGCCGATCCCCGCCGCCGTGTCGGCGATGACCGCCTCCGCGGCGACCGTCGTCACGACGACCGCCTCGACGACGACCGCCTCCACGCCGACCGCCTCCACGACCGCCTCCCTCGCCACCGCGCTCGGCGACGCCCCCGCCGGCTCGACGCCCGCGCAGACGGCCGCCATCGCCGGGACCGCGCTGGGCCGCGTCGCCGCCCTCGACGCCACCGCCGTGCGCTCCTACGTGAGCACCCACCCGACCGACCTCGCCCGCCTGCTGACCGACCCTCCCGCCGCCGCCGACGTCGACCGGGTGTGGAGCCTGCTCGGCGCCGAGAAGCAGTCGGTGCTGCTCCGCGAGGCGCCGCACGTCGTCGGCAACCTGGAGGGCGTCCCGTACAGCGTGCGCGGCGCAGCCAACGCGCTCGACCTGAAGCAGACGATCGCCGGGGCGAAGAAGGCGCTCAGGACCGAGCACGGCAAGGCCGCCCGCATCGCCCTGCAGCACCGGCTCACCACCCTCGGCAACGTCGAGAAGGCGCTGAAGAAGAAGGACGGCGTCACCCGCACGCTCGTGGCGCTCGACAGCTCCGCCGACGCCAAGGCCTCGATCGTGGTCGGCGACCTCTCCACCGCGAAGTACGTGAGCGTGCTGGTGCCCGGCATGTACATGTCGGTCGGGGAGCAGATCGAGGCGTGGGCGGAGGTCGCGCAGGATCTGCACGACCAGCAGACCGACTTCCTGCACCGGTTCCTCGGCCCGCGCGGCAAGCAGGGCGGACCCGGCGTCGCGGTGGTCGCGTGGATCGGCTACCAGACGCCGGTGCTGACGAACATCGGCGGCCTCCAGCTGGCTCAGGAGGGTGCAGACAGCCTGGAGCGCACGCTCGCCGGGATCGAGTCCCTGCGCGCCGCCGACCCGCCCTACCTCAGCGTGCTGGCCCACTCCTACGGCTCGACCGCCGCGCTGCTCGCGCTGGAGCGCGGCACCGTCACGGTCGACGCGCTGGCCCTGATGGGCTCCCCGGGCAGCGACGCGCAGTCGGTCGCCGACCTGTCGGTGCGCGGCGGCAACGTCTTCGTGGGGGAGGCGCCCATGGACCCGATCGTGGACAGCGCCTTCTTCGGCAGCGACCCCGGCTCGCCCGCGTACGGCGCCCAGCACATGAGCGTCGACGGCGCGGTGGACCCCATCACGCACAGGACGCTCGCCGGTTCCAGCGGACACAACGAGTACTTCACCGCGGGCACGGAGTGCATGCGCAACCTGGCGCTGATCGGCATCGACAAGGGCGGCCTGGTCCTCTGACCGGGCGGACCGGGCGGACGGCGCCGACCGAGCGGCCCGGCGGCCGCGTGGGATGATGGGCGGGATGGACGGGGAGACTAGCAGCGACGACCGCGCCGACGAGGCAGCGCGCCGCGGCTCCTCCCGCCGCAACTTCCTGAAGGGCGCCGGGCTGTTCGCCGCGGGCGCCGTCGCCGGGGGAGCGGCGGGCGGAGCGGCCGGAGCCGCCGTCGCGGGCGGGATCGCGGCCCAGCGCCCCGCCGAGGAGGAGGGCGAGGAGTACCCGCCGCTGCCCGCCCGGTCGCAGCCCGGCTTCGACCACCTGGTCGTGCTGATGTACGAGAACCGCTCGTTCGACAACCTGCTCGGCTACCTCTACGACGAGAAGACGCTCCCGGCCGGCAGGCGCTTCGAGGGGCTCGCGTTCGGCGACCACAGCAACCCGGACCCGGCGGGCGGCCCCGACATCCGGGCGCACCCGTACCAGGGGACGACCGACCGGATCATGCGGCAGCCGTCTCCTGACCCCGGCGAGGTGTACCCGCACGTCAACACGCAGCTGTTCGGGATCATCGACCCGCCCTCCAACGAGGACGCGCTGGTGCGCGACATGAAGCCGCCCTACAACGCGCCTCCCGCCGGCATGACGCCGACGATGAAGGGCTTCGTGAAGGATTACATCGGCGTCCTCCGCAAGGACTCCGGCGGCCGGGAGCCGACCGCGGAGGAGTACCGGACCGTGATGGGCTCGTTCACGCCCGAGATGCTGCCGGTCCTCTCGACGCTGGCCCGGCAGTTCGCCGTGTACGACAACTGGTACTGCGCGGTGCCGTCGCAGACGCTGTGCAACCGTTCCTTCTTCCACGCCTCCACCTCGCACGGCTACGTCGACAACGCGGGCGAGGAGGGGCTGCGCAAGTGGTTCGACCCGAAGAACGCGTCGCCCACGATCTTCAACCGGCTGGAGGAGGCGGGCCGCACCTGGCGCGTCTACTACGACGACCGCCAGCTCGTGTCGCTGACCGGCTTCATCCACGCGCCGGTGCTGGAGCAGTTCTGGAAGACGAACTTCCGCACGATGACGCAGTTCTACAAGGACGTCGCCGAGGGCACCCTCCCGGACTACGCCTTCATCGAGCCGCGGCTGCTCTACGACCACAACGACATGCACCCGCCGGGCGGACCGATGACGGCCGAGGACGTCGACGGGGAGGAGATCGTCGGCGGCGCGATCTCCGACGTCCGCGCCGGCGACCTGCTGCTGCACGAGGTGTACTCGGCCATCCGCTCCTCCCGCAGCGCAGAGGGCTCGAACGCGCTCAACACGATGCTGCTCGTCACCTTCGACGAGCACGGCGGCACCTACGATCACGTCCCACCGGGGAAGGCCGTTCCGCCCGACGACAGCGGGCCGGGGGAGAACGGGTTCGGCTTCGACCGGCTCGGCGTGCGCGTGCCCGCCATCGCCATCTCGGCCTACACCGCGCGCAGCACGATCATCCACGACGAGATGCACCATGGGGCCGTCATCGCCACGCTGGCGAAGAAGCACCGCCTGCCGCACCTGACCGACCGCGACCGCGGGGCCCGCACGATCGAGAACGCCGTCAACCGGACGACGCCCCGGCAGCCGGGGACCTGGCCCGACACGCACCCGCAGTACCTGCCGGCGAACCCGGAGGCCGACGCGCCGGCTCCCGGCGACGAGGACCGACCGCTCAGCCCGCCCGGCATCGGCCTCATGGGACTGCTCATGGCCAGGTACGGCGCGCCGGGCGAGACCGAGCCGAAGACGTACCGGCAGGCCTGGGACGCCGTGCACCGGCATGGCCTCGGCCTGTTCGGCGGGCAATAGAATCGGTAGTGGTCGCGCGCGCAGCGCGGCCCGTCCATCCCGGAACAGCAGAACCAGCACGGAGACGTATGCCTGAAATCAGCGCAGAGCAGGTCGCGCACCTCGCGAACCTCGCCCGCATCGACCTGAGCCCCGACGAGCTCGAGAGCCTGACCAGCGAGCTCGGCCAGATCGTGGAGGCGGTGGCCAAGGTGCAGGAGGTGGCCGGCCCCGACGTGCCGGCGACGAGCCACCCGCTGCCGCTGACCAACGTGTTCCGGCCCGACGAGCCGCGGCCGTCGCTGACGGTGGACCAGGCGCTCTCCGGCGCGCCCGCGCGCGAGGGCGACCGCTTCAAGGTCGCCACCATCCTGGACGAGGAGTAGGCGAGACGATGACAGACCTGACCCGCCTCCCCGCCGCAGAGCTGGCCGACCTCCTCGCCGCCGGCGAGGTCTCGTCGGCCGAGGCCACCCGCGCGCACCTCGACCGCATCGAGGCCGTCGACGCCGACGTGCACGCCTTCCTCCATGTCGCCGCCGAGAAGGCGCTGCGCACCGCCGCCGAGATCGACGGCCGCCGCGCCGCCGGCGACCCGCTCGGCCCGCTCGCGGGCGTGCCTGTCGCGATCAAGGACGTGCTCGCGACGAACGACATGCCGTCGACCTCCGGCTCGAAGATCCTCGAGGGCTGGCTTCCGCCGTACGACGCGACCGTCGTGGGTCGGCTGCGCGAGGCCGATCTGGTGCCGCTCGGCAAGACCAACATGGACGAGTTCGCGATGGGCTCCTCCACGGAGCACTCCGCGTACGGCCCGACCCGCAACCCGTGGGACCTCGAGCGCATCCCCGGCGGCTCCGGCGGCGGCTCGGCCGCGGCGGTCGCGGCCTTCGAGGCGCCGTTCGCCCTCGGCTCCGACACCGGTGGCTCGATCCGCCAGCCCGCCGCCGTCACCGGCTCGGTGGGCGTCAAGCCGACCTACGGCGGGGTGAGCCGGTATGGCGCCATCGCGCTGGCGAGCTCGCTCGACCAGGTCGGCCCGGTCTCCAGGACCGTCCTCGACGCGGGCCTCCTGCACGACGTCATCGCCGGGCACGACCCGCTCGACTCCACCTCGCTCTCGGACACCTGGCCGTCGATGGCCGACGCCGCCCGCGCCGGGCACCGCGAGGGCGCCCTCCGCGGCGTGCGCGTCGGCGTCATCCGCGAGATCGCGGGCGACGGCTTCCAGGCCGGCGTCAAGCAGCGCTTCGACGAGGCTCTCGCGGTCCTGCAGGAGGCGGGCGCCGAGGTCGTCGAGGTCTCGGCCCCGAGCTTCGAGTACGCCGTCGCCGCGTACTACCTGATCCTCCCGGCGGAGGCGTCGAGCAACCTGGCGCGCTTCGACTCGGTGCGCTTCGGCCTCCGCGTCGACCCGGAGCAGCCTCCCGTCACCGTCGAGCGCGTGATGGCCGCGACCCGCGACGCCGGCTTCGGCCCCGAGGTCAAGCGCCGCATCATCCTCGGCACCTACGCGCTGAGCGCCGGTTACTACGACGCCTACTACGGCAGCGCGCAGAAGGTGCGCACGCTCATCCAGCGCGACTTCGCCGCCGCCTTCGAGAAGGTGGACGTGCTGGTCAGCCCGAGCGCACCGACCACGGCGTTCAAGCTGGGCGAGAAGCTGGCCGACCCGATGGCGATGTACCTCAACGACATCACCACCATCCCGGCGAACCTCGCCGGTGTGCCGGGCATGGGCCTGCCGATCGGGCTGGCGCCCGAGGACGGCCTCCCCGTCGGCATGCAGCTGATGGCGCCCGCGCGCGCCGACGCCCGCCTCTACACGATCGGCGCCGCCCTCGAGCGGCTGCTGGAGCAGAAGTGGGGGCGGACGCTGCTCAGCCAGGCGCCGGATCTGAGCGCCACCGAGATGTTCGCGAGCGAAGAAGGGGCCGTGTGATGGCCAAGGCGGAACTGATGGACTTCGACGAGGCGCTCGAGCTGTTCGAGCCCGTCCTCGGCTTCGAGGTGCACGTCGAGCTCAACACCAGGACCAAGATGTTCTGCGGGTGTGCGAACGAGTTCGGCTCCGGCGCCAACACGAACACCTGCCCGACCTGCCTGGGCCTCCCGGGCGGCCTGCCGCAGGTGAACCAGAAGGCGATCGAGTCGAGCATCCGCCTCGGCCTCGCCCTCGGCTGCGACATCGCCGAGTCGAGCAGGTTCGCGCGCAAGAACTACTTCTACCCGGACCTGGCGAAGAACTTTCAGACCTCGCAGTACGACGAGCCGATCGCGCACGACGGCTCGGTCACGATCGAGCTGGAGAACGGCCGCGAGCTGACCATCGAGATCGAGCGCGCGCACATGGAGGAGGACGCCGGCAAGCTCACGCACGTCGGCGGCGCCACCGGCCGCATCCAGGGCGCCGACTACTCGCTGGTCGACTTCAACCGCGGCGGCGTGCCGCTGGTCGAGATCGTCACCAAGATGATCGAGGGCGCCGAGAAGGACGCCCCGGAGGTCGGCCGCACCTACGTGCGCGCGATCCGCGACCTGGTGAAGGCGCTCGGCGTCTCCAACGCCCGGATGGAGGAGGGCAACGTGCGCTGCGACGCCAACGTCTCCCTCCGCCGCCGCGGCAGCTCCGAGCTGGGCACCCGCACCGAGACGAAGAACGTGAACTCGCTCCGCTCGATCGAGCGCGCGGTCCGCTACGAGATCCAGCGCCAGGCGGCCATCCTCGCCGCGGGCGGCACCATCGTGCAGGAGACGCGGCACTGGCACGAGGACACCGGCACGACCTCCGCGGGCCGGCCCAAGTCGGACGCCGACGACTACCGCTACTTCCCGGAGCCGGACCTCGTGCCCGTGGCCCCGAGCCGGGAGTGGGTGGAGGAGCTGCGCGGCACCCTGCCCGAGCAGCCGGCCGCCCGCCGCAAGCGCCTCGCCGCCGAGTGGGGCTTCACGGCCCTGGAGTTCCAGGACGTCGCCAACGCCGACCTCCTCGACGAGGTGGAGGCGACCATCGCCGCCGGAGCGTCCCCGGCCGCCGCGCGCAAGTGGTGGACCGGCGAGATCGCCCGCCTCGCCAACGCGCAGAACGTTCCGGCCGGCACGCTCGTCAGTGCGGCGCACGTCGCCGAGCTGGCCGCGCTGGTCGACGCCGGCACGCTGACCGACCGGCTCGCCCGCCAGGTGCTCGAGGGCGTCGTCGCGGGCGAGGGCGGCCCGCAGGAGGTCGTGGACGCCCGCGGCCTCGCGGTCGTCTCGGACGACGGCGCGCTGATCGCCGCGATCGACGAGGCCCTCGCCTCCCAGCCCGACGTGCTCGCGAAGATCCGCGACGGCAAGGTGCAGGCCGCCGGCGCGATCATCGGCGCGGTGATGAAGGCGATGAAGGGCCAGGCCGACGCGGCCCGCGTTCGCGAGCTGGTGCTGGAGCGGGCCTCCGCCGCGGAGCCCGCGGAGTAGCGCGTGGGCGTCTTCACCCTCGGCGGTCTGACGACCGAGCCCGCCGCCTCCCGGACCGACCTGCTGGCCCCGGCCACGCGGGCGGCCGTGGAGGCGCTGGGGTGGCTCGACCGCGTCGGCGTGGTCGAGATCGACCCGGCGGTGTCGGACACCGCGGCGACGCAGGAGCGGTTCGGGCTCGAGGCCTCGACGCTCGCGAACTGCGTCGTGGTCGGCGGCAAGCGCGAGGGTGCCGAGCGGATCGCGGCGTGCGTGGTGCTCGCCACCACCCGGGCCGACGTCAACGGCACGGTCAAGCGGATGCTCGACGTGCGTAAGGCGTCGTTCCTGCCGATGGACCGCGCGGTCGAGCTGACCGGCATGGAGTACGGCGGCATCACGCCGATCGGGCTGCCCGCCGGGTGGCCGGTGCTGGTGGACGCCCGCGTCGCCGCCTCCGACGTGCTGATCATCGGATCGGGTGTCCGGCGGTCGAAGATCCTGCTGCCGGGTGCGCTGCTCGCCGAGCTGCCTGGCGCGCAGGTCGTCGATGGACTGGGCGTGGAGGCCGTACCGCGGTGACCGCCGTCCGCGGCGTCGACCGGATGCTGGGGCCCGTGCGGTCCCGGCTGATCGAGACGCTCGCGGGCCGCTCCGACGAGGTGCCCGCGTGGGTGCTGCGGCTGGAGGAGGGCGACGACGAGGGCTTCTTCGCGCCGGAGAGCGCCGCCTGGGCGGTGCACGGCGGCATGCCGACGCTCGTGGCCGGGGTGCGCGCGCTGCTGCTGCAGGCGCTGCATCCTGGCGCGCTCGCGGGTGTGCGCGACCACTCGCGGTTCCAGGAGGACCCGCTCGGGCGGCTGGCGAACACGATCCAGTGGATCCACACGGTCACCTTCGGCAGCCGGGAGCAGGCGGTCGCATCCTCGGAGATGGTGCGGAGCCTGCACCGCCGGGTCGTCGGCACGTACGTCGACGGCCACGGCGTCGAGCGCCCCTATGCCGCGAACGACCCCGACCTCGCCCGCTGGGTGCATCTGGCCTTCACCGACGCGTTCCTGACCGCGCACGAGGGCTGGGGTGGGCCCATCCCCGGCGGCGCCGACGGGTACGTCGCCGAGTGGGCGATCGCGGGCGAGCTGATGGGGGTCGACGACCCGCCGCGCTCGGCCGCCGAGCTGCGCGCCGCGATCGACGCCGTCACCGACGCGGGCGACCTGCGCGGCGGCCCGGAGGTCGACGAGGTCGTGCGGTTCATCCGCCGCGCGCCGCTGCGCCGGATGCTGCGGCCGTCGTACCGCATCGCGTTCCGCGCGGCGGTGTCGACGCTGGAGCCGCGGCACCGGGCGCTGCTCGGGCTCCCGCCGACGACGGCCGAGCGCCTCCTGCCCCTCCACGCCGCCACGGGCGCGGTGCTGCGCGGCGCGCGGGTGCTGCTCGGACCGCAGACCCAGGCCGAGCTCGCGGCGCGCCGACGGCTGGAGCGGCTGGGCCGCCTGGACACCTCCGGAGGGGAGACACCGTGAGCGAACGCACCCGCGTGGTGGAGTGGGAGGACCCGGCGCCCGGCGTCGCGGTCATGCCCACCATGACCGGGCTGGAGTACCTGCGCAGGATGATCGCCGGGCACCTGCCGCCGCCTCCCATCACGGTCCTGATGCGGATGACGCTCACCGAGGCCGAGGAGGGCCGCGTCGTCTTCGTGTGCGAGCCGGACGAGTCGCACTACAACCCCATCGGCACCGTGCACGGCGGCCTGCTCTGCACCCTCCTGGACTCCGCCCTCGGCTGCGCGGTGCAGTCGACCCTGCCGCAGGGGATGGGCTACACGTCGATCGAGATCAACGTGAACTACCTGCGGCCCGTCTACACGCACACCGGGCCGCTGCACTGCACGGCGACCGTGACCAAGCCGGGCAAGCGGGTCGCCTTCGCCGACGGCGTGGTGACCGACGCGTCGGGCAAGACCGTCGCGACCGCGACCGGTTCGCTGCTCGTGTTCCCGATCGGGCCCGGCGCCGCGGAGGCGTCCGGCTAGCCCTGCGGCTGCTGCGCGAGCAGCTGGTCGCGCACCTTGCGGCGGATGACCTTGCCGACGATCGACCGCGGCAGCTCGTCGACCGGGATGACGCGCTTGGGCACCTTGTACGCGGTCAGGCAGTCGCGGGCGTAGGCGCGGATCGCATCCTCGTCGAAGGAGGCGCCCGGCTCCATCACCACGGCCGCCACGACGTCCTCGCCGCCGCGACGGTGGGGGAGGCCGACGACGGCGACGTCGGCGATGCCCTCGTACGAGCGGAGGGCGTCCTCCACCTCGGTCGGGGAGACGTTGAAGCCGCCGGTGACGATGAGCTCCTTGATGCGGTCGACGATGCGGACGAAGCCGTCCTCGTCCATCGTGACGATGTCGCCGGTGCGGAACCAGCCGTCGGGGGTGAGCACCTTCGCGGTCTCGTCGGGACGGCGCCAGTAGCCGGAGAACACCTGCGGTCCGCGGGCGAGGAGCTCGCCCTCCTCGCCGAACGCGCGGTCGACCGCTGGGTCGTCGGGGTCGGCGACGCGCAGCTCGGTGCTCGGCAGCGCCAGGCCGACCGTGCCCGCCTTGCGGGTGGCGCCGACCGGGTTCGCCATGAGCACGGGCGAGCACTCCGAGAGGCCGTAGCCCTCGACGAGGTAGCCGCCGGTGCGCTCCTCCCAGAGGTCGACGATGCTCTGCGGGAGGCTCATGGCGCCGGAGATCGCGATGTCGATGCCGGCGAGCGACACCTTCCGCTTCTCCGCCGCCTGCACGAGCCGCTCGTAGATCGGCGGGACGGCCGGGAGGAAGGTCGCCGGATGCTTCTTGACCACGTCCAGCACGAGGTCGGGGTCGAACTTGGGGAACAGCACGAGCCGGGCGCCCATGCTCATCGCGAAGGTGAGGCACAGGGTGAGCCCGTAGGCGTGGAAGAGGGGAAGGACGGCGTAGACGACCGATGTCCCGCGGGCGACCGTGGGCACCCAGGCCCGCGACTGCGCCGCGTTCACGTTCAGGTTGCCGTGACTGAGCATCGCGCCCTTCGGCAGCCCGGTCGTGCCGCTGGTGTACTGGATGAGCGCGAGGTCGCCGGTCTCCGGCCGCGGGTACGTGTCCTTGATCCGGCGGGAGGCGGTGAGCTCCTCCCAGCGGATGGTCCCGGTCACCTTCGCGGTCAGCTGCTGCCGCGCCTTCCGTGCCGCCGGCACCGGGAGCGTCAGGGCGAACCGCTTGCTCGCGGGCATCGCCCTGGTGATGTCCACGGAGACGATCGTCGTCACCGCGAGGTCGGCCGGCAGCTCCTGCACGGTCGCGGCGACCTTGTCCCAGACGATCGCGACGGTCGCGCCGTGGTCCTCGAACTGGTGGCGCAGCTCCCGCGGCGTGTACAGCGGGTTGTGCTCGACGACGACCGCGCCCAGCCGGAGCACCGCGTAGAACGCCACCACGTGCTGCGGGCAGTTGGGCAGCACCAGCGCCACGCGGTCGCCCTTGCGGACGCCGCGCTTGCGGAGCCCCTCCGCGACGCGGGCGATCTGGTCGCCCAGCTCGCCGTACGTGGTGGTCGCGCCGAAGAATTCGAGCGCCACGTTCTTGCCGTACGTGCGCACCGACCCGTCGATGAGGTGCGCGAGGGATCCGGCGGGGACGTCGACGTCGGCGGGCACGCCGGGGGCGTAGCCGCGAACCCAGGGACGATCGCTGTAGCTGGTCACGACCGCAAGCCTACGCGGACGGGCATGCCGGGAGCGCGCAGACGTCCCTCGAAAAGCGCAGGGCCGCGGGGCGTCAGCCCGCGGTCGCCTGCCGCACCGCCTCCTCCAGCGGGGTGTCGCCGGCGACGACCTCCCACTGGTGCCCGATCGTCGCGGGCTCGCCGATGCAGAGGGCGATGAGCCGTGCGACGTCCTCGCGGGAGATGCTGCCGCGCGGCACGCTGTCGCCCAGCGTCACGCGGCCGGTGCCGTCGTCGGAGGTGAGGCCGCCCGGCCGGAGGATCGTCCAGTCGAGCCCGGAGTCGCGCAGCGCCGCGTCGGCGTCGCGCTTGGCCTCGACGTAGGCGCGCCACTGCGGGTCGGCGTCGGCGTCGACGGGCGCGTCCGTGCCCCAGGCCGACACCTGGACGAACCGCCGGATGCCGGCCGCCTTCGCCGCGTCGGCCGACTTCACCGCGCCGGCGTAGTCGACGGTGCGCTTGCGCTCCACACCCGACCCGGCGCCCGCGCCCGCGGTGAACACGACGGCGTCGCATCCCGCGAACGCCTCGGCCAGCTGGTCGGAGGACGCGCGCTCGATGTCGAGCAGGACGCCCTCGCCGCCCAGCCGGTACACGTCCTCCGCGTGCTCCTCGTTGCGGACGATGCCGACGAAGTCGTCGCCCCCGTCGTAGAGGACCCGCATCAGCTGCTGGGCGACTTTTCCATGGGCTCCGACGATCGCAACACGAGTCATGCCTCCATCCTGCACCCGCACGGCACGGATGCGCTCAGGGCGAACGGCGCTGGGCCGCGGATGCCGTGGTCTGTTAGCGTCGACCCCGTGCACACCCTCCTCGACCTCCTGACGCGCACCATCGCGTCCGTGCTCGGGTCGGTGTGGAGCGCCTCCGGCCCGGCCGGGACGCTCGCCCTCGTCGGCGTCGCCGGAGCCATCGGCCTCGTGGCCGTCGTCGCGCTCGCGTCGCTGCGGTCGGTCGCCGCTCTGGCGGCGTCGCTCACCTCGCGCGTCGTGTGGTCGCGCCCCGCCGAGCCTCCGGCCGGCTGGCTGGTCGAGAGCGTCGCCGACCCCGACGCCGACGGGCACCCGCGACCGCGGGCGCCCGGGCTCGCCCTGCGGACCGCCTGACGCCGGACCCCCGGGTCCCGCGCGCGGTCAGACGACTCCACCGTCCGTCAGACACGCAGGGAACACACCCATGGACTTCTTCTCCTGGCCGCCGATCGCGGCCGTCCTCGACGCGGCCTACGGCTTCGTCACCGCCCTCTCCGCCGCCGTGCAGCCGTTCGCGGGCACCGCGGCCGGCCTGGTCGCCGTCGTCATCCTGACGATCGTCGTCCGGGCCGTCCTCCTCCCGGTCGGCGTCAGCCAGGTGCGCGCCGAGTTCGTGCGCCGCCGGCTCGCCCCGAAGCTCGCCGAGCTGCAGCGCAGGCACGGCCACGACCGCGAGCTGCTCGGCCGCAAGACCATCGAGCTGTACCAGGAGGAGCGCACCTCGCCGTTCGCCGGGATGCTCCCGCTGCTCGCGCAGATCCCGGTCATCTCGCTCGTGTACGCCGTCTTCACCCATCCGAGCATCGCCGGGCACGGCAACGCGCTCCTCGATGAGCGGGCGTTCGGCGCGCCGCTCGGGACGAGCTTCGTCGGGCTCACCGGTGCGGGGCCGGAGGTGTGGCCCGCCATCGTCGTGTACCTCGTCGTGCTCGCGCTGATCGCGACCGTGACGACGATCTCGCGGAAGGTTCTCGCGCTGCCGCAGCCCGAGGCGACGGGCGCTGCGGGCACCGCGACGCCGCCGGCCGGGATGCTGCGTGCGCTATCCTTCCTGCCGTACGTCACCGTGGTGTTCGCGGCGTTCGTGCCGCTGGCGGCCGCCGTGTACATCCTGACCAGCACCGCCTGGACCGTCATCGAACGCTCGACGCTGCGCCGCCTGCTCGATCCGGAGCGCCGGCGCCCGACCGGAGGAGGCCTGCCATCGACCTCGCACTGAAACCCGTCCCGACGCTCCAGACCGAGCGGCTGCTGCTCGTGCCGCTGGGGCCGGAGCACCTGGAGGGCACCTGGGCGTCCCTCCAGGAGCCCGAGTCGATGCGGCTCACCGGCACGCACGCGACCTTCACCCGCGAGGGCGTCGAGCGCTGGCTCGCCGGGCTGGCCGACCACGACGATCGTGCCGACTGGGCGATCCTGCTGCGCGGCGGCGAGCACGACGATGAGCACGGCGGCGAGCACATCGGGGAGGTCGTGCTCAACGAGCTCGACGAGGACAACCGGGCCGCGAGCTTCCGCATCGCCCTCGGCTCCCCGCGCTGGTTCGGGCAGGGCTACGGGACGGAGGCGACGCGGGCGGTGGTCGAGCACGCGTTCGCGACGGTCGGCCTCCACCGCGTCGAGCTCGAGGTGTACGCCTTCAACCCGCGGGCGCAGCGCGCGTACGAGAAGGCCGGCTTCGTCGTCGAGGGGCGCCGCCGCGACGCGCTGCTCTGGGAGGGCGAGTGGGTCGACGCGATCCTGATGGGATCGGTGAACGATGTTCCAGCGCAGCAGGGCTGACCGGCATCCGGCGGCGGGGCCGCACGGCGGCGGGCTGGGCGTCGGCGTGCAGGTGTGGGTGCGCGAGCACGACGTGCCCTCCGGCGACGACTGGGTCGGCGAGCCGACCGGGGTGATCGTCGCGCGGGGCGAGCGCGGGGTGCGCTCGGTGACCCTCCCGTCCGATCGGCTCACGACCTGGGTGGTCGCCTTCAGCGAGCCGCAGCATCGCCGCGACGGGCGCGGCCCGTACGCGTCGGCCACCATCCCGGCGTCCCTGCTGGTCGCCGCCGAGCCGGCGGACTGACCATGCGCGGCGTCGGGCTGGTCCGCGGCATCAACGTCGGCGCCTCCACGCGCGTCGCCAAGGACGACCTGGCGGCCGCCTTCGCCGACGCCGGCTTCACCGACGTCGTCACGCTCCTGCAGAGCGGCAACGCCGTGTTCGGCGTCGACGCGGAGCCGACCCCCGCCCAGGCGGCGACGGTGGAGGCGGGCATCGATCAGCGCTCGGGGGTCGCGGCGCGCGTCGTCCTGCTGGCCGAGGACCGGTTCCGGGAGGTCGTGGCTGCGAACCCGCTGACCTCCGTCGCCGACGACGACGCCCGCCTCCTGGTGACCTTCCTCGACCATGCGGTGCCTGCCGGGCTCGACCTCCCCGCCGACGCGGACCTCGCCCCGGAGGTGCTGCGAGCGGGGGAGCGGGCGATCTATCAGTGGTGCCCGCTCGGGATCTCGAAGTCCGTCGTGCCCGCCGCGTTCTGGCGCTCGGTCGGTCCGGTGGCGACCGGCCGCAACCAGCGGACGCTGGGCCGGATCCTGGCCGAGCTCGACCGGCGGGCCTGAGTCGCCGGCGGCCACTGTTCCGTGTCGGCGGCCGAACCTACAATGTCGGCATGTTCGTCGAGGGGACCCTTCGATGGCAGGTCACCGAGGACTGTCCCTGGGACCTGCTGATGGCCCTCGCCGTGCGCGACCTGGCCGGGCTGCGCGGCGTCGGCGACCCGGTGCTCCCGCGACTCTCTCCCGAGCCGGAGCCCGCGCTGCACCCGGCGAACGGCACGGCGCCCGCGGTGCGCCGGAATCCGCTGGCGGGGACGGCTCCGCTGTCAGGCCCGGGGGCCGGGGGCGGCACCGCACCCGACGACGGCGCCCTCGCCCGGCAATGGACCGCCTGGTTCGAGCGGGCCGTGCACCGCGACCGCCGTCCGCTCGGCGGCCTGCTGCACCCGCCCCACTTCGAGGCGTTCGACCGGGCGATCGAGCTGCAGGACCTGATCATCGGCTACTACGACGTCGCCGCACGCTGGTCGTCCGAGCGGCACGCGGAGTACGCGCGGACGAGCCTCGAGAAGCACGCGCAGCGCGCCGCCGACATCGTCGACGTCGTGCGGGAGCGCGAGCACGAACTGCGACGGCAGGCCGGCTACTTCCGGCTCGACATCGACGTGCTCCCGCTGGCGGAGCGCGGCGCGTGGATCGTCGGGCCGCACACGGTGGTGGTGAGCGTCAGCCTGCGCGACGACTCGCGCGCGTTCCGCGACTGGTTCCGGGCGCGCGGGGGGGGGGGGGGGGTGGGCGCGGCGCGCGGCCGGGGGGGCGCGCCGCCCCGGCCGGGCCCCGGCGGCACCGGGGCCGCCGGGGGGGGGCCCGGCCCCGCCCCCCCCCCCCCCGGGGGCCCCCCCCCGCGGGGCCCCCCCGGCCGGGCGCGGCCCGGGGCCCCCGCCCCCCCCGCGGCCGGGAGCGCGCTCAGACCGGCCGGCGCTCCGGCGACACGGTCTCCGCGGGGTCGGTCACGGCCACGTCGCCGACCGCCTCGTCGATGCGCGCGAGCACGTCGCCGTCCAGGCGGATGCCCGCCGCAGCCGCGTTCGACTCCACCTGCTCCGGGCGGGAGGCGCCCACGATGGCACCGGCGACGTTCGGGTTCTGGAGCACCCACGCCACGGCCAGCTGCGCCATCGTGATGCCGAGCTCGTCGGCGATCGGGCGGAGGCGTTGCACGGCCTCCAGCACGTCGTCGCGGAGGAAGCTCTTGATCGCGTTCGCCCCGCCCTTCTCGTCGGCGGCGCGCGACCCCGCCGGCGGCTGCTCGCCCGGCGTGTACTTGCCGGTCAGGACGCCCTGCGCCACCGGCGACCAGACGATCTGCGAGATGCCGAGCTCGGCGGAGGCCGGCACCACCTTCTTCTCGATGACCCGCCACAGCATCGAGTACTGGGGCTGGTTCGAGATGAGCTGGAAGCCGAGGTCCTTCGCGAGCGCGTGGCCTGCGCGCAGCTGCTCCGCGGTCCACTCGCTCACGCCGATGTAGAGCGCCTTGCCCTGCCGGACGATGTCGGCGAAGGCCTGCATCGTCTCCTCCAGCGGCGTCTCGTTGTCGTACCGGTGCGCCTGGTAGAGGTCGACGTAGTCCGTGCCGAGGCGCTGCAGCGAGCCGTCGATCGACTCGAGGATGTGCTTGCGCGAGAGGCCGACGTCGTTGTGCCCCTTCGGGCCCGTGGGCCAGTAGACCTTGGTGAAGATCTCGAGCGACTGCCGCCGCTCGCCCTTCAGGGCGTCGCCGAGCACCTGCTCCGCGACCGTGTTCGCGTAGGCGTCCGCCGTGTCGAACGTCGTGATGCCCGCGTCGAGGGCGGCGCGAACGCTCTGCGTCGCCGTGTCGTTCTCGACCTGCGACCCGTGGGTCAGCCAGTTGCCGTAGATGATCTCCGAGATCTTGAGCCCGGACTCGCCGAGGTATCTGAATTCCATGCGGATCACGCTACTCCGCGCGAGCGGGCGCTCCGCGCTGTCGGCCGCGGATGGCAAGCTTATGGAGTGGGACGAGCGGACGGCACGGATCGGCGGGTGACGACCGCCGACGTCGACGACACTGGCGCGCACATCCTGCACGTCGACATGGACGCCTTCTTCGCCTCCGTCGAGCTGCTCGACCGGCCGGACGCGCGCGGCAAGCCCGCCATCGTCGGCCACGCGGGCGGCCGGGGCGTCGTGACGAGCGCGACGTACGAGGCGCGGCGCTACGGCGTGCGCAGCGCGATGCCGATGTCGCAGGCGATGCGGCTGTGCCCGACCGCGATCATCCTGCCGCCGCACTACGAGAAGTACGTGGAGTACTCCACCCGCGTGATGGAGATCTTCCACGAGGTGACGCCGCTGGTCGAGCCGCTCTCGATCGACGAGGCGTTCCTCGACGTGTCAGGGGCCGGGAGGCTGCTCGGCTCGCCCCGGCGCATCGCCGAGCTGGTGCGCTCGCGCGTCGCGGGCGAGACGGGGCTCACCTGCTCCGTCGGGGTCGCCGCGACGAAGTTCATGGCCAAGCTCGCCTCCGGCCGGGCGAAGCCGGACGGGCTGCTGGTCATCCCGCCCGCCGAGACGACGGCGTTCCTGCGCCCGCTGCCGGTCGGCGCCCTGTGGGGCGTCGGCGCGAGCACGCAGGCCGCGCTGGAGCGGATGGGGCTGCGCACGGTCGCGGACCTGGCCGATGCGCCCCTCCACGTGCTGCAGAAGGCGGTGGGCGACGCGAGCGGGCGGCGGCTGCACGAGCTCGCGAACGGCCGCGACCCGCGCCAGGTGGTGACCGAGTCGCGCGAGAAGAGCGTCGGCCACGAGAACACGTTCGCAACCGACGTCGATGACGCCGACACCCTCCGGCGCGAGCTGCTGCGCCTGTCGACGCGGGTGGGGGAGCGCCTGCGCACGCACGGCGTGCTGGGGCGCACGGTCGCGATCAAGGTCCGCTTCTCGGACTTCCACACCATCACGCGGTCGCGGACGCTCGCCGAGCCGACCAGCGTCGGGCGGCGGCTGTTCGAGGAGGCCTGGCAGATCTTCGAGGCGCTGGAGCTCGACCTCCGCCGGACGCCCATCCGGCTCATCGGCGTCCGGGCGGAGCAGCTGGTCGACGCCGGCGGCGACGCGCTCGCGCTGTGGGACCCGGACGAGGAGTGGCGCAGCGCCGAGCAGACGCTCGACGCGGTGAGCGCCCGGTTCGGCCGCGGCGTGATCGGCCCGGCCTCGCTGGTGCGCCGGGCGAAGGAGGCGGACGCCGAGTCCACCGACGGCCGCAACCCCCGCTGGGTCTCCGACTGAAACCGCCGAGTACGCGCATTCTCTGCGTACTCGGCCGTTTCCGGGCGAATTCGCGCCTACTCGGCGGCTGCTAGCGGAGGCCGATCTCGATGCCGCGGTGGTCGCTCCCGTTGTCCGGGAGGACGGTGCTCGTCACCGTGGTGAGCCCGCGGACGAACGCGTGGTCGAGCCGCGCGAGCGGCAGCGCCGCCGGCCAGGTGAACCCGAGCCCCAGCGCGCTGTCCGGGTTCTCCGCCAGCACGTCGGTCAGCGGTGCGAGCGTGCGGTCGGTGGTCGCGGTGTTGAGGTCGCCGACCACCAGCACCCGGTCCGCGTCGTCCGCGCGGACGGTGGCGGTCAGCTCCGCCAGCATCTCGTCGCGCCGCGCGTTCTCACCGGGGCGGACGGAGGCGAGGTGCACCGCGTACACGCTGGTCGGCGCCCCCGGGGTGGCGACGTCGACGCGCAGCGCGCGGTCCCAGCCCAGCCCGAGGGAGAGGCGCTCCTCGCCGCTCACCGGGTAGCGGCTCCACAGCCCGACCGTGCCGACGACCGACCGGTATGGGTAGGCGGCGTCGAGCACGCCCTCCACCGCCGGCAGCGTCGTGTCGTCGAGCTCCTGCAGGGCGATGAGGTCGGGGGAGCGGCCGGCCAGGTCCTGCGCGATGGCCGCGGCGGCGGTGTTGCCCGCGCGCACGTTCTCGCTCACGACGGTGAAGGCGGGCGCGCCGGCGCTCACGGCGGGGAGTGCCGCCGCTCCGAACACCGACCACCAGATCGCGGCCGCCGTGGCCACGGCCAGCCCGGCGAACAGCGACAGCCGCAGCAGCGCACCGAGCCCGAGCAGGACGATCAGCACGCCCGCCCATGGGAGGAACGTCTCCACGAGGGACGCCGTGCCCGCCGCATCCGGCAGCATCCCGTGCCACAGCAGGAGCGCCCCGACGCCGAGCGCCGCGATCCCGGTCACGAGGCCACGGGGGCGGCGGCGGGCGCGGAGGGATGACACGCGTCGATTATTCCGGGCCCGGCGCCGAGAACCCGTGGCGGACGCTGGAGAACGTCTGCGAACTGCCCTGGCCAGCCTGGGAGGCGCGCGGTAGCGTGAGCGCATGACCAGCATGTCGCTCAAGCTCGCCGAGACCATCAGCTCCTCCGGCATCAAGTCCGTCTACGGCGAGCCCGTCGTCATCGACGGCACGACCATCGTCCCGGTCGCGGCCGTGCAGTTCGGCTTCGGCGCGGGCACCGCCGCCGAGGGCGAGGACGCACCGGGCGGCGCGGGAGGCGGCGGCGTCGCCGTCCCGCTCGGCGCGTACGTCAGCGACGAGACCGGGGTGCGCTTCCGGCCGAACCTGATCACGCTGCTCGCGGTCGGCATCCCGTTCCTCTGGGTGGCCGGGCACGCGTGGGCGCGCGTGATCAAGGCGCTGAAGCGTTAGACTGACCTCGAACACGGGAGTCCGGTGAGCCGGGCTGAGAGGAAGCTGCTCCAAGCTTCGACCGTCGAACCTGATCTGGGTCATGCCAGCGCAGGGAGGCATCTCTATATCCCGTGCCCTCTTTTCCTCGAGTGAAAGGGCACGAACAGTGCAGGACACCATCACGTCCACCGGCGCGCGGACGACCGCGCGCGTCTTCCGCTGGCGCGTCGTCGACATCGTCGTCGCCAGTGTCGTCGCCGTCGCCGCCGGCGTCGTCTTCTGGGTCTGGGGTCAGGTGCAGAACCCGATCTCCGGACCGGTCACCGCGGTGCTGCCGGGCTTCCAGGGCATCCTGAACGGCCCGTGGCTGTTCGCGGGAGTGCTCACCGCGCTCATCGTGCGCAAGCCGGGGGCGGCCCTGTACGGCGAGCTCGTCGCGGCAACCGTCTCCGCGCTCATCGGCACGCAGTGGGGCTTCGCCACGCTGCTGTCCGGTCTCGTGCAGGGGCTCGGCGCCGAGATCGTCTTCGCGCTGTTCCTCTACGCGAACTGGAGGCTCGTGCCGGCCCTGCTCGCGGGCGCCGGAGCGGGTCTGGCCGAGTCGATCCTCGACCTCCTCTACTGGTACCCGGGTGCGAAGCCGGAGTTCGCCGTCGTCTACACGATCACGACGGTGATCTCGGGGGTCGTCTTCGCCGGCCTGCTGTCGTGGCTGCTCGTGCGGGCGCTCGCCCGCACCGGCGCACTGAGCCGCTTCGCCGCGGGGCGGGAAGCGACCGGACGGGTCTGACGCCGTGCCGCAGCAAGGACTGCCGGCTCCGGCCGCCGTCCGCGTGGACGGCTGGGGCTGGCGCTACGCGGCCCGGGCCGGCTGGGCGGTGCGCGAGCTGACGCTGCGCGTCGAGCCGGGCGAGCGCGTGCTGCTGCTCGGCGCCTCCGGCGCGGGCAAGAGCACCGTGCTCGCCGGCCTGGCCGGCGTGCTCGGCGGCGACGACGACGGCGAGTCGACCGGATCCCTCCTCGTCGACGGCCGCGACCCGGCGCGGGCGCGAGGCGTGTCGGGGCTGCTCCTGCAGGACCCCGACGCGCAGGTGATCCTGGCGCGGGTCGGCGACGACGTCGCCTTCGGCTGCGAGAACCTCGGCGTGCCGCCGGCGGAGATCTGGCCGCGCGTGCGCGCCTCCCTCGGCGCCGTCGGCCTCGACGTTCCGCTCGACCACCCGACCGCCGCACTCTCGGGCGGGCAGAAGCAGCGCCTCGGCCTGGCCGGTCTGCTGGCGATGCGACCGGGGCTGCTGCTCCTCGACGAGCCGACGGCGAACCTCGACCCGGAGGGCGTCGCGGAGGTCAGGGAGGCGGTCGGCTCGGCGCTCGCGGCGACCGGCGCCACCTTCATCGTGGTCGAGCACCGGGTGTCGGTGTGGCGGGACCTCGTGGACAGGGTCGTCGTCCTCGGAGCCGACGGCGGCGTGCTCGCCGACGGTGCGCCGGACGCGGTCCTGGCCGATGCCGCCGGCGAGCTGCGCGAGGCCGGGGTCTGGCTGCCGGACGCGGTCGCGCCGGAGCCGCCCGTCGTCGCGCAGGGGGAGCGGCTGCTGACCGCGGAGGCGCTCGCCTTCGGCCGCGGCCCCGCGATCGCGAGGCGCCGGCGCCGCCGCTCCGGCCGGGGTGACGGATCGGCGGCGGTCGCAGCCCTTCCGGACCGCGTCGACCTGGTCCTCGCCGAGGGCTCGGCGCTCGCCCTGACCGGGAGGAACGGCGCCGGCAAGTCGACGCTCGCGCTCACGCTCGGCGGCCTCCTGCCTCCCCTCGGCGGCGTCCTGCGGGCAGAGCCGTTGCTCGCCGGCGACGCGGCGCACGACCCGTCACTCTGGCGGTCGCGCGAGCTGCTGACCCGCATCGGCAGCGTGTTCCAGAACCCCGAGCACCAGCTCCTCGCCTCCACCGTCCGGGACGAGCTGGCGGCCGGTCCGCGCGCGCTCGGACTGCCCGACGACGAGGTG
Source organism: Leifsonia sp. KNZ12-8B (assembly GCF_056755495.1). NCBI lineage: Bacteria > Bacillati > Actinomycetota > Actinomycetes > Micrococcales > Microbacteriaceae > Leifsonia > Leifsonia sp. KNZ12-8B. The sequence goes on along the minus strand of NZ_JBPGXM010000012.1, from coordinate 2,575 downwards.
CGGCGCCGTGTGGACGACCTGCTCGACCGGCTGCGCCTGGCCGCCCTGGCCGACGCGAACCCGTTCACGCTCTCCGGGGGGCAGAAGCGGCGGCTGTCGGTGGCGACGGTCCTGGCGACGCGTCCGCGCGTGCTCGTCCTCGACGAGCCGACGTTCGGGCAGGATGCGACGACCTGGGCCGGGCTGGTGGAGACGATCGCCGACCTGCGCCGCGAGGGACGTGCCGTCGTCGCCGCCACCCACGATGCGGAGTTCGTCGCCGCCATCGGGGCCGAGCGCCTCCACCTGGGAGCGGCGCAGGGGGTGATCGCGTGACGCTGCTCGAACCGGTGCGGCAGGGCCCGCTCGCGACGCTGAACCCGGTCGCGAAGCTGGGCGCCGCGCTCATCGTGACGGTGGTGCTGCTGATCTCGATCGACCCCGTGTCGGCGCTGGTGGCCCTGGTGCTGGAGCTGGTGCTGCTGGCCTTCGCACGCCTCCCGCTCCGTGTCGTGCTCGCGCGCACGGCTCCGCTGTGGATCGCCGCGCCGCTCGCCGCACTGACCACGGCGCTCTACGGCGCATCGAGCGGGACGGTGTACGTGCAGTGGTGGGCGGTGGAGGTGAGCGACGGCTCCCTCCACCTCGCGCTCGCGACCCTGCTGCGCATCCTCGCGATCGGGCTGCCGGCCGTGCTGCTGTTCGTGACGATCGACCCGACCGACCTCGCAGACGGCCTCGCGCAGCTGCTGCGGCTGCCGGCGCGGTTCGTGCTCGGCGGGCTCGCCGGCCTCCGCCTGGTCGGGCTGTTCGTCGAGGACTGGCGGGCGCTCACCCTCGCCCGCAGGGCACGCGGCGTCGCCGAGAGCGGGGCGCTGCGCCGGCTGCTCGGGCAGTCGTTCGCGCTGTTCGTGCTCTCGATCCGGCGGGGCACGAAGCTCGCCACCGCGATGGAGGCGCGCGGTTTCGGCGCCGCCGGCGCCCGCACGTGGGCGCGGCCGTCGACGTTCCGCGGCCGCGACTGGGTGACGCTGGCGGTCGCGGCGGCGGTGGCGGCCGCCGCGGTCGCCGTGGCCGTCGCGGTGGGGAGCTGGAATGCGTTCGGGCACTGACGCGGTGGGTGCTGCGGTGCAGACCGCCGCAGGGGGCGCCCTGCTCTCCGCCGTCCGCGCGGCGGAGCGGCGCGCGAGTGCGCGGCCCTTGGTCGTCCTGATCGACGGACCGAGCGGCGCGGGCAAGAGCTCGCTCGCCGACGAGCTGGTGGCGGCGTGGCCCGTCGCCGGGGCGCCCCGGCTGGTGCGCATGGACGAGCTCTATCCGGGGTGGGACGGGCTCGATGCCGGATCCGCCGCTCTCGGCGCCGAGCTCCTCGTTCCGCTGCGGCAGGGCGGCACGGGGCACTACCGACGGTGGGACTGGGCACGCGACCGGCCCGGTGAACCGGTGGCGGTCGACGCGGACGAGCCCGTCGTGGTGGAGGGATGCGGCACCCTGGCCGCGGCCAACCTCCCGTACGCCGACCTCACCGTCTGGCTCGACGCGGACGACGCGCTGCGCAAACGCCGCGCTCTCGACCGCGACGGCGAGGTGTTCGCGCGCGAGTGGGACCGCTGGCAGGCGCAGTTCGAGCGGTACGTCGAACGGGAGCGGCCGCGGGAGGCCGCGATGCTGCGGCTGGACGTCACCTCCGCGCCGCTCGGCCGCATCCTCGGCTGACGGTGCCGAGCCGGACGCAGGCTGCGAGTCCGCCGCCCGTCGGCTCCATGATCGGGCGCCGGAGGACTAACGTTGGACGCATGACCGACAGCACCCACTCCGACCCCGAGTACATCGTCGAGTTCGCCGACGGCCCCCTGGCCGGGCAGACGGACCGGCGGTTCCTGGTCGACGGCAAGGTCGACGACCGCATCGGCGTCGTCGCCGCCGTCGAGGGCCTGGAGTCGACGTTCTGGTACGTCGCCGGCGACCAGCGCGACATCGGCGACGAGAAGCACGTCACGTACCACTTCGACGCGCCCGACAGCGACCCGGTCGAGGCCGACCAGGAGGACGAGTCCATCTTCGGCTACGGAGCCTGACGTCGGCGCCTGACTCCGGCGCCCGACCGGCCCGCCCCTCCGCGGCGCGCTACGCCCAGCCGAGCTCGTGCAGGCGCTCGTCGTCGATGCCGTAGTAGTGGGCGATCTCGTGCACGAGCGTGATATGGATCTCCTCGCGCAGCTCGTCCTCGTCGGAACTGATGGCGAGGAGCGGCTCCCGGTACAGGATGATGCGGTCCGGCATCTCGCCGAAGCCGTAGCGGTCGCGCTCCGTGAGCGCGACGCCGTCGTAGAGGCCGAGCAGGTCGAGGGAGCCGTCCTCCGGCCGGTCCTCGACCACGAACACCACGTTGTCGAGCCCGTCGACCATCTCGTCGGGGAGTTCGTCGAGCTCGTCGGTGACGATGGCCTCGAACGCCTCCTCGTCCAGGTCGAGCGCCATGCTCACCAGGCCCCGGCGACGGCCCCGTGCAGGTCGGCCCGCGCGCCCCGGCCCGCCCACGGCCCCCCGCCCCACCCCCCCACGGTGGCGCCCCCGCAGCCGGGCGGGGCGGGCG